>JACRCS010000247.1 GCA_016218905.1 Deltaproteobacteria bacterium | reverse complement strand
CCGTGGCGGGGCTTGCGCGGGTGCAGAGGACGTTGGAGTTCTTCTCGGCGAGGCTCGCGAAGATCTGCGCCACCTGGGCGGGCGTCTTCCCTTCGCCGTAGACCACCTCGGGATAACCCTGGCGGATCCGGCGGTGGTGGTCGATCTTCGCGAAGCCCACGTCCTCGAAGGAGAGGTGTTTCAGCTCCGAGAGCGCCCCGTCGGTCGTAAGCTCGCCCGCGCGGAGGCGCTCCAGCAGGCGGCGCAGGTGTTCGGGGCTCACGCGCCCTCCGCGGGCCGGAGATCGGGGAGGACCTCGTTCATGGCTCCCGTCCGATAGCCCTGGAGATCCACAGCGACGTACGCGTAACCCGCGGCCCTGACGCGCTTCACCACCTCTTCCCTCAAGTCCCCCATCACCCGCGCAAACTCCGCGGGGCCGAGCTCCAGCCGCGCCACGTCCCCGTGGTGGCGCACCCTCAGGACCCTGAGGCCGAGCTCCCGGAGGGCTTCTTCGGCCGTTCCGACCTTCGTCAGCTTCTCCCGGGTGATCGGGACGCCGTACGGAAAGCGCGACGAGAGGCAGGCGAACGAGGGCTTCTCCCAGGTGGGGAGGCCCATGGCCTTCGAGAGCTCCCGGATCTCCGCCTTCGAGAGGCCGACCTCGTCCAGCGGGCTGCGGACGCCGAGCTCGCGGGCGGCCTCCCGACCCGGGCGGTAATCCCCGCGGTCGTCGGCGTTGTTGCCGTCGACCACGTGGGGGAGGCCCTCCTCCCGGGCGATCTCCCGGAGCTTTCCGAAGAGCTCGCTCTTGCAGAAGTAGCATCGGTTCTTGGGGTTTTCCGCGAAGCCGGGGATGTCGAGCTCCTCGGAGGCGATGACCCGGTGGCGAACGCCGAGCCGCGCGGCCAGCTCCTCGGCCTCCCGGAGCTCCCGCTCCGGGTAGGTCTCGGACGTCGCGGTCACCGCGAGCACCCGCTCCCCCAAGGCCTCCAGGGCCGCCGCGAGGAGAAAGGTCGAATCGACGCCGCCCGAAAAGCCGACTACGCACCCGCCCAGCTCGCGCAGGAGCTCGGTCAGTCGGGCTCGTTTCTCTCGGAGTGTCTGGTCCATGCTTCCTCGCAAGTGGATGCCGAAACTGTCATTCTACGTGTTTGCGGCAGTACAGAACAGGTTGAGAGTGGAGCAGGTTGAGAGTAAAGCAGGGAGAAGCAGGAAAGGCAGGGTGAACCAGGAAAGGCAGGGTGAACCAGGAAAGGCAGGGCTCCTGATCTTCCTGATCTTCCTGATCTTCCTGTTCTTCCTGTTCTTCCTGTTCTTCCTGCTCCGGAGGAGCCCATGGTCGAGCTGCGGGATCTGACGAAGACATTCGAGGGCAAGGCCCGGGTGACGGCGCTGGCCGGGATCAGTCTGGCCATTCGCGCCGGGGAGATGGTAGCGGTCATGGGGCCATCGGGCTCCGGGAAGTCCACGCTCCTCAACCTGGTGGGCGGGCTCGACGTCCCGACGTCGGGCTCGGTGAGCATCGCCGGCACCGACCTTGGCTCCCTCGGCGAACGGGAGCGCGCCCTCTTCCGCCGCTCCCACGTCGCGTACATCTTCCAGGCCTACCACCTGATGCCGACGCTCACGACGAGCCAGAACGTGGCCCTCCCCCTCCACCTGGCGGCCCGGTCCCGGCGCGAGATCGACCGGAAGGTGGCGGCCGTTCTCGAGGAAGTCGGGCTCGCCGCCCGAGCGGGCCACCTGCCCGACGAGCTCTCGGGAGGAGAGCGCCAGCGCGTGGCGATCGCCCGCGCCCTGGTGACGGACGCCCCGCTCCTCCTCGCCGATGAGCCCACGGGCAATCTCGACTCCGCGCGGGGCCGAGAGATCCTGGAGCTCCTCCGCTCGGTACACCGGGACCGGAGGACCACGGTCGTGATGGTGACCCACGATGCCCGCGCCACCTCCGCGTGCGAGCGCCTGATCGAGCTCCGGGACGGACGGGTGGAGGGGGAGCGGGTCCTCCCATGAGGTTCCTCCTCACTCACCTCTCCTTCTCGTACGCCTCCCGTCACAAGGCGAAGATGCTCCTCACCCTGCTGGCGGTGGCCGTAGGCGTCGCGACCTTCAGCGCGATCCGCACGGCCCACGAGGCGCTCGCCCGGGGCATCCGCGCCACGGTGGATCGGATGGCAGGGAAGGCCCAGCTCCAGATCTCCCTCGAAGGCGGCGTGCCCGAGGAGGTGCAGGAGAGAATCCGGGACGTGCCCGGCGTGAGGGCCACGGCGCCGGTCATCGAGCAGATCGTCGTCCCCGAGCGCGCCGAGCTGGGGAGTCTCCTCGTCGTCGGGGTGGACCTGCTGGGGGACCGGGAGCTGCGCGACTACGGCTTCGAGGGGGCGGACGCGGACATCGACGATCCCCTCCTCTTCCTCGCCCAGCCCGACTCCGTGGCGCTCGCCCGGCCGCTGGCGGCCCGCGCCGGCGTACGGTCGGGCGAATCCTTCTCCTTCCGTTCGCCCCTGGGCCCGAAGCGCGTGGTCGTCCGGGGGCTCCTCACGCCCAAGGGCTTCGCGGAGGCCTTCGGGGGCAACCTCGTCGTGACGGACGTCTACGCCGCCCAGGTGCTCTTCGGGAGGGGGCGCCGGTTCGACCGGGTGGAGGTGCGGCTCGAGGAGGGAGTCTCCCTCAGCGAGGGCACCACGGCCCTGCGAGCCGCGCTCGGCCCGGCGTACCGCATCGAGACGCCGGACCGGCGCGGGGCCCAACTGGAGCGGCTCACCTCCAGCTTCGTCGCCGGCTTCAACATTTCCAGCGGGATTGCGCTCGCCATCGGCACCTTCCTGATCTGGAACGCCTTCCAGGTCTCGGTCAACCGCCGGCGCAGGGACATCGGCACGCTCCGCGCCCTCGGAGCGACGCCCCGCCAGGTGCAGGCGCTCTTCCTCCTCGAGGCGGCCCTCCTGGGGCTGGCGGGGGGAGCCCTCGGTCTCCTCCTCGGCGCTGCGGCCTCCCAGTCCTTTCTATCCATGATGGGCAAGACCGCCGAGAACCTGTACGGAGTGGCGGGCGGCGGCCGGGCCGATCTGAGCTGGCCCATCGTCGTCCAGACCCTCGCCCTGGGCGTCATCGCCTCCCTGGCCGGAGGGTGGGCCCCGGCTCGGGCCGCCTCCCGCGTCTCGGCGGTGGAAGCCTTCGCCAAGGGGAGCCACCAGGCCCGTCAGCCCCGGCGCGCCGGAGCGCGGGCGGCCGGCGGTCTGCTCCTCCTCGCGTGCGCCGGGGCGGTTGCCCTCCGGCCGCCCTTCGGCAACGACGGCACTACGCTCTTCGTCCTCGTCGCGGGAGGCGCCGGCCTCGTCCTGCTCGTCGGCCCGGCATCGCGGTTCCTCCTGAGGGCCCTCGCGCCGCTCGCGTGTCGCCTGGCCCCGGGGTCGGGCCGCCTCGCCGCGGACGCCATCCTCAGCAACCCTCGCAGGACCGGCGGCACGGTCCTGGCGACGACCCTCTCCCTCGCCTTCGCGCTCGGCCTCGGGGGGCATATGGGCGCCACGAAGGCAGCGATGATGCGCTGGATGGAGGACGCCCTCACGTCGGACCTCTACGTGCGCGCCTCCGCCAACTGGGCGCGCCCGGACTTCCGCCTCCCCGCCACCGTGCGCGACGAACTCCTCCGGATCCCCGGCGTCCGCGCGGTGGAGAGCTACCGGGCCGCCCGCCTCGACTTCCGGGGCGAGCCCATTCTCCTCGCGACGATCGAGATCGGCCCCATGATGGATCGGACCCGCAGGGACTTCGTGGAGGGGGACGAGCAGGGGATGCGCCGGGGGGTCGGGACGGAGGGAAAGTGCGCCCTCTCGGACAACTTCGCCCGCCGCTTTGGCCTCGGCGTCGGCGACGTGGTGGAGCTCCCCTGCCCGGACGGCATGGTCCGCCTCCCGGTCCAGGCCGTCACGAGGGACTTCTCCAACGACCGGGGCACCGTCTTCATCGACCGCTCCACCTTCCTCTCCCACTGGAAGGACGACCGCGTCGACGTCTTCGACGTGAACCTCCTGCGCGGGGCGGATCCGGGGCGGGTCCGGGACGAGATCCGGCGGCGGATCGGCGCTCGCTTCCCGGCGCTGATCTCCACCCGGGCCGAGTTCGTGGCAGAGATCGTCCGGGCTATCGACGACTTCTTCGCGCTCATCAAGATTACCCTCCTCCTGGCGCTCCTCGTCGCCTGCCTCGGGATCGCGAGCTCGCTCCTCATCTCCGTGGTAGAGCGGAACCGGGAGCTCGGGATCCTGAAGGCGCTCGGGGCCGTCGGGGGACAGTTGCGGCGGTCGGTCGTCTTCGAAGGCGTCGGCCTCGGGCTCGTGGGTCTTGTCCTCGCCGTGCCGGCCGGAAACCTCCTCGCCCTCTTCATGGAGAAGGTCGTGGCCGAGGCCTACTCCGGCTGGAGCATGCCCCACGCCTACCCGTGGGCCCTCCTCGGAACCGCGATCGTGGCCCTCCCGGTCGTCGCGGGGCTCGCCGCCTGGGTCCCGGCGCGTCAGGCGGCGCGGGTGGAGGCGGCCCGGGCGATCACGTACGAGTAGAGCCCATCCGGAAAGTGCCTTTCCGGATGGGGTTGTCAGTTGTCGGTTGTCAGCTTCGGTACGCCGCAGGGCGGCCGATTGGCAGAAAGGAACTTGCTCCCTCCCCCTCGATGGGCATAGGCGCTAACTTTAAGCGCACTGCCGCTCCATTGCCGGTACAACCGAGAGACGAGGGGTTATCTCTCGCCCGCTCCCTTCGGTCGCTAGAGGCGCAGAGTTCGCAGAGAAGACCGTGAAGACAAGAAGATCTTCTCTGTACTACTAACCTCCAGCTTCCCGAAATTGCATCAAGATTCTCATGCTGCGAGGTCCAAAAGTTTAGTGACTGGAACATGTTGCGTATTGATGATCGCCGTCACGACTCGGCGTCCTTT
>JACRCS010000243.1 GCA_016218905.1 Deltaproteobacteria bacterium | reverse complement strand
GGCGTCACGGCTCTCTCCTCCAGCAGTAAGTATCCCCCGAAGCTCGGCGCCGGCGTCCGCCCCGCCGCCACCCAGGAGCAGAAGCATCTCTTCTTCTGCGGCCGTGACAAGACCGGCTCCGGAGGACGACTCTAGGGCATGACGTTGATGGACGCCGGGCCGCGGGACGTGGTCACAGAGGTATCTCTGGAAAGCCCGATGGCCGGCATCTCTCTCCGGGAGAGCCTGGAGAAGGTCTTCTCCGCGCTCTCGGCGGGCAACCCGGACGCGTTCGAAGCGCTCTACGACGCCACAGCCGACCGGATCTACGGCCTCGCCCTCTGGCGGACGGGTTCCGTGGAGGACGCGAGCGACGTCGTGCAGGAGGTCTTCCTCAGGGTCGTCAAAGCCCGCTCCCGCCTCGGGAAGGTCAAGGAGCCTTTCCCGTGGCTCCTCGGCCTCGCCCACCACATCGCCATCGACGTCGCCCGACGCTCGAGGCGCCGGGCGACCGTACCGCTCGACGGCGTCCCGTTCCTCGCGGCGGCGGAGTCCGGCCACGCCTCCTCCGTCGACGCGGCGC
The DNA here is from genome assembly GCA_016218905.1 of Deltaproteobacteria bacterium. Next base: position 2,605 of record JACRCS010000243.1, on the reverse strand, counting down.
GCGTCTCGAAGCTTCTCGACCGGCTTCCCGCCGCCCAGAGGGACGCGATCTATCTCAAGCATTTCGAGGAGTGCACGTTCGCGAGGATCGGCCAGATCACCGGCGTCCCCACGTTTACCGCGGCGAGCCGGTACCGGCTCGGCATCGGGAAGCTCCGACGGCTCCTGGGAGGAAGACCATGACAAGAACACCCGGCAGCCCTGGTCCTTCAGCGGACCCCCTCGCGGGACTCACCCCGCCGGGAGCGCCCCCCGAGCTGAAGGCAAGAGTTCTCGCCACCTCTCGCGCGGCCCTTCTCGCCGCGCCCGCCCCGCCCGACCGCTGGAGTCTCCTCTGGGCAAGCCGGCCGCTTCGCCTCGCCTGGGCGGCCACCGTCCTCCTCCTCGTCGCCGGACACATCGCCCTCGTCCGGCCGAGCCATCCAAGGGAGGAGTCCGCGGCAGTCCCTCTCCTACGCGCCGCGAGTGAAGCGGACGCCGAGCTCGCGGCGATCGGCCGCCTCCCCCGTCTCGATCCCGACGCCCGCTCGCTCGGCCCCCGCCCCGGCGAGCTGTCGACCCCTTCACTCCCAGCCGCGCCCGAATCGACCAAGGAGGACCGTACATGACACTGAACGAATCCCGTTCCGCCCGCCGTCCGCGCGTCCTGATCGCCGTGGGTGTCGTCGTCGCTCTCGCCGCGCTGTTCGGCCTGCGGCTTCTCGCCGGCGCCAGGCTCCCCGGCATCGCGACGCGTGGACCCGCTGCTCCCTCGGCGTCCGTCCCCGCCCCGAAGGCCGCCGCCCTCTCCTCGCTGGAGTTTCCCTGCTGGGGCTGCCCGGAGGCGGAGAAGTGGGCGGTCACGTTCCGGACCGACCTCGATCTCCTCGCGCCGCTCGGAAACGGCCCCGCGAACGCCGGTCTCTTCTTCAAGGACTTCGCCAAGCCCGGAGGGAGCCGGTTCGCCGAGGCGACGGCCGCGATGGAACGGCGCGTCGACGGCCCGCCCGAGCTGGGAAAGCTCCTCCCGCCGGACGACCCGCTCCTCCTCGAGGCCGAGCCGTGGTGCGACCAGGCGACGATGCGCTACTACCCGGACTTCTTCCCGCTCGAGGGCTACGACACGCAGCTCCCGAACCTCCTCGTCCCGCTGACCCTCGCAAAGTCGTGGGTGGCGCGAGGCCTCGCCCGGAAGGATCCGGCCCTTGCGATGGACGACTTCCGCCGGGCTATCCGACTGGGACGGCTCTTCCGCCAGGAAGACGCCACGATCATCAGCGACCTCGTCGGCCTCGCCTGCATCCGCCACGGCGCCCAGGGCGTCTACGACTTCGCCCGCAGGACGGGGGACGCGCCGCTCGCGCTCGTGGCGGCGACCCTCCTCGGGGAGCACGCCCCACAAAGGCTGCGCACCGCCGAACGCGTCACGAAGGCCGGCCTCGGCCCCTATCTTCGCGAGGACGCCGGAGGCGATCTGACTCTCCGCTTGCCCGACAGCGCTCTTCAGCCGATCGTCGACCTCGCGACCAGCGATCCCGAGCGGCGCTTTCGCGGAGAGGGGATCGTCACGCTCAGCGTCGTCGGGACGCTCGGGACAGAACCGCAGAAGGACACGGCTCTCGCGACGCTGCGCTCGCTCGCGGAATCGAAGGACGCTTCGGTCTCGGCTCTCGCGACCTGGAACCTCGCGCACCGCCCCACGAAGGCGTCGGTGAAGCAGGCGCTGGCCCCCATCTCGAAGTAGCACGGCGGGCCGGCGCTTCCCGCAGGTACTGTATTTCGTTCCCGTCGGTCGACGCGTCAGAGCGGGACCGTCCGGGCAGAGGGCCCGTTTCCGTCCCTACCCCGTCGTCAGCTTCCGGTACTTGATCCGGTGCGGCATGTCGGCGGCCGAGCCGAGGCGCTTGTGCCGGTCGGCCTCGTACTCCTGGTAGTTCCCCTCGAACCAGAACGTCTTCGAGTCCCCTTCGAAGGCGAGCATGTGGGTGGCGACACGGTCGAGGAACCAACGGTCGTGCGAGATGACGACGGCGCAGCCCGCGAAGGAGAGGAGCGCCTCTTCGAGCGCGCGGAGCGTGTCGACGTCGAGGTCGTTCGTCGGTTCGTCGAGGAGGAGGAGGTTGCCCCCCTTCTTCACGGTGCGGGCGAGGTGGAGGCGGTTCATCTCGCCCCCCGAGAGGTCGCCGATCCGCTTCTGCTGGTCGGCCCCCTTGAAGTTGAACATGGAGCACCAGGCGCGGCTGCTCATCTCGCGGCGGCCGACCATGATCTTTTCCTCGCCGCCGGAGATCTCCTCCCAGACCGACTTCGTCTTGTCGGGCCGGTCGCGATTCTGATCGACGTACGAGGGGAAGACCGTCTCCCCAACTTTCAGGACGCCGCCGTCGGGCGTCTCGAGGCCCATGATCATCTTGAAGAGGGTCGTTTTGCCGGCCCCGTTCGGGCCGATGACGCCGACGATGCCGCCCTTGGGCAGGTCGAAGGAGAGGTCGTCGAAGAGGAGGTTGTCGCCGTACGACTTCTTCAGGCTCTCGGAACGGACGACGACATCGCCAAGGCGCGGGCCGGCCGGGATGTAGATCTCGTTCGTCTCGCCACGACTGTCGGCCCCGCTGTCGGCGAGGAGC
>JACRCS010000263.1 GCA_016218905.1 Deltaproteobacteria bacterium | reverse complement strand
GCCCAGGACCACGACGGCGCCCACGAAGCCGGTCACGGCTCCGGTGCCTTTGGCTTCTCCCTTTCCGAGGAAGAGGATCGCGACGGGAAGCCACATGACGCTGATCGCGATAAGCAGGGGCAGGGTCATCGATTGCCTCCTTTGGTGGGGCCCGGGCGGAGGGGTTCGGCGCTCCGGGCGGGTGAACGATGCGGCGCCCCAACTGCAACCCCCGTTCCAGTGCCTGGTTCCCGCGTCCAGCCGCGTTTCTCTCGGGTGCGGAGGAAAACGCCATGGTTCCGCCTACCTGGGGAGTTTTGGGACGCTGTTTCAGAATTCGAAGTCCCGACCGGTACTTACGGTTGTGGGGAGATTCGACCCAATGTAGATTGTCTCCACAGTGGGGGCCCCCGCCCGCGCGGCGGCCGGCGGCCCGCGGCCGGAGGTTTCCCCCTGGCACCGAGATTGCATTCCCTGCCGGGAAGACTCGATCCACGAGGGCCATCATGGAAGGGCGCGAAACCGAGCTCTCTCACTACAAGTTCGAGGTTCCGGAGATCATCTTCGGCCGGGGGATGTTGGCCCGAGTGGGCTCCTGTGCGCTTCGCCTGGGAGGAAAGCGGGTCTTCCTGGTGAGCGACCGCGGGCTCTTCGACGCGGGGTGGGTCGACGCGGTCATCCGGAGCCTGCGGGAGAGCGGCCTCGAGGTGGTCTTCTACGACCACGTCACGCCCAACCCGCGGGACGTGGAGGTGGAGGAAGGCGCGCGGGAGTATCTGCGCCGGGGTGCCGACGTGGTGGTCGGGCTCGGGGGCGGGAGCGCCATGGACGCGGCGAAGGGCATCGCGATCCTGGCGGCGAACGGCGGCCGGATCCAGGACTACGAGGGCTCGAACCGCATCCACCGGCCCCTGCCGCCCGTCGTCCTCTGTCCCACGACTTGCGGCACAGGCTCCGACGTCTCCCAGTTCGCGATCATCACGGACACGGTGCGGCGCTGCAAGATGACGGTGATGAGCCGCACCATCGCGCCGGACATCAGCCTCACCGATCCCGACTGCCTCGAGACGCTCCCGGAGGAGTACGTCTGCACCACGGCCACCGACGCCCTGAGCCACGCGGTGGAGGCCTTCTTCTCGGTCGCGGCCACGAGCCTCACCGACGTCCACGCCGTCAAGGCCGTGCGCCTGCTCTCGACGAACTACATCGAGGCCGTGCGGGAACGGAAGCGGCAGGCCCTCGAGAACCTCTCCCGGGCGAGCCTCCACGCCGGGATGGCCTTCTCGAACTCGCTCCTCGGGATCGTCCACGCGCTCGCGCACCCGATCGGAGGCCTCTACGACACGAGCCATGGGAGCGTGAACGCGGTGCTCCTGCCGGCCGTGATCGAGTACTGCCTGCCGGCCGTCGAGGAGAAGCTCCCGGAGCTCGCCTGGGGTCTGGGCTATCGGACGAACGGGGACATGGCGGCTGCGGCTGAAGCGGTCCAGGACACCGTCTCCGAGCTCCTCTACGAGGCCGGGGCGCCCCGGTTCCTGAGCAGCCTCGGCGTGCGTCGCGAGGCGCTCCCCGAGCTCGCGCGCCGCGCCCTCCAGGACGCCTGCATCCTGACGGCCCCGCGGCAGGCCACGGAGGCCGACCTCGTCGGCATCCTGGAGCGCGCCTATTGAAGACGAGCTTCGACCGCAACCGCATCGACGAGCAGCACCTGGAAGAGCTCCTCGGGCTCGAGAGCTCGAAGATCGGCTTCTACGCCGAGGTGAAGCAGAAGATCCAGGAGCTCGAGGCGGCGAACCTCCACCTCTGGGTCAAGCAGAACGAGCTCCAGGCGGTCTTCGACGCCATCGGCGACGGGCTCCTGATCTTCGACGCCGAGGGGATCGTCCAGTACCAAAACGAGCGCTGCCCGGAGCTCTTCTCGGGCGAGAACCTCCTGGGGAGGTCCTGCGCGGAGCTCTTTCACCCTGGTCGCCGGTCGGCCCACTCGGAGTGTCCCGTGGAGGGCGCCCTGCGCGGCGAGAGGGGCCAGCTCGCCCTGTCCACGGGTCCGGCCGGCCGGCCGCGCTACCTGGAGACCACCGCAACCCCGATCGAGGGCCCCCAGGGCCGCCCCCCTCGGGCGCGCGTCTTCGTGCGGGACGTGACCGAGAAGCGGCTCCAGGAGCTCCACCTGGTCCAGGTGGAGAAGATGTCGAGCATCGGCGTGCTCGCGGCCGGCGTCGCCCACGAGATCAACAACCCGCTGGCGTCCGTGGGACTCTACGCGGAGGCGCTCCTGCGCCGGATGGAGGAGCCGCCGCTCCAGGGCACGCCGGGCCTCGAGGTCTTCGGCGAGTACCTGGGCGTGATCGTCCGGGAGGCCCACCGCTGCAAGGACATCATCGACACGCTCTTGAGCTTCAGCCGGAAGTCCGAGGGGAGCGTCTCGACGGTGGCCCTAAACGAGCTCGTCCGGGAGGTGGTGGAGCTCGTGGAGCACAGGGCCCGACAGGAGCAGGTGGGCATCCAGCAGGATCTCGGAGAAGAGCTCCCGCCGGTGCTGGGGGACCCGGCGGGCCTGCGCCAGGTGGTGCTGAACCTCACGATCAACGCCCTCCAGGCGGTCACGGTAAAGGGTCCCGGCCGTGTCCTCCTCTCGACCCGGCGCGAGCCGGAGCGGATCGTACTGCGGGTTTCCGACACCGGGTGCGGCATCCCGCCGGAGACGCTCGACCAGATCTGGGACCCCTTCTACACGACCAAGCCGGTGGGCCAGGGGCTCGGCCTCGGGTTGAGCGTCACGTACAACATCGTGCGGAAACACGGCGGCGAGATCAGCGTGGAGAGCGAGATGGGCGCGGGCTCGACCTTCACCGTTCGCTTGCCGGTGGAGGCGGCGCCATGATGCGCGAGAGCGCGAAAGTGCTCGTCGTGGATGACGAGAAGCCCCTGCGGGACCTGATCCAGGCGGAGCTCG
>JACRCS010000260.1 GCA_016218905.1 Deltaproteobacteria bacterium | reverse complement strand
GGGGCTCAGGATGCCGTGGGGGTCGAGGGCCGCCTTGATGGTCTTGAGGAGCTTTAAGGCCCCAGGCTGATTGGTCCAGGCGTAGTCGGGCGCCAGGGGCGGGAGCCTCATCTGGAAGGTCCCTCCCTTCTTCCCGAACCACTCCCGGAACTCGGCCTGGCAGGCGTGGAAGCGGGCCATGAGCTCCGGGTCGCTGTCGTCGAAGGGACCCCAGCTGTGGGCGGAGATGGTCTGGGCGTTCATGGGGAAGCCGGAGTACGCCACCGGCTGGTCCGCGCCTCCCATCCCGTACTTCGCCAGGAGGCCCCGGATCTTTCCGTACGCCTCCGGGAGCCAGGAGGTCGGGTAGATCAGCTCGTCGAAGATGAACATGTAGCGGCGCGGCATCCGGGCCGGCAGGGTCGAACGGGGCGGCAGGACCATCTCCATGAAGTAGAAGTGGGTGGGCCACCGGGTATAGAAGTCCTCCGCGAACCCCGGGAAGAACGTCCCGCCGTGGCCTGCGCAGATCTCTTTCATCGTCTGCTCCTTCCCCGCCATCTCCTGCTCGTTCTGGGCGTCCAGGAGAAAGAGGAGGAGGAACTGGCAGTCGTCGGGGAGGTCGAGCTCGTTGATCTTCACCCAGCACCACCGGTCCATGAGGTGGATCCCGAAGGTCTCCACCGCGGTGCCTTCCATGAGCGCGGCGGTGCACTCCCGGGCCTTCTCCTCGGGCCAGTACCACGCGTGGAAGGACCAGTGCTTGGGCCTTCGCAGGCAACGGTAGGCAACCTTCGTCACGATGCCGAGCGCGCCGTTCGACTTCGTGAAGAGGCCGACCAGGTCCGGGCCGGTGATGTAGCGGTAGTAGGGGCCGAACTCCGTGTCGGCGTAGGCCATCGAGCCCACCCTGGTGATCTCGCCCGTCGGCAGGACGACCTCGAAGCCCTCCACCAGGTTGATGTTCGCCCCGTACCTCGTCTCGCCGAAGGCGTTGACCGGGGTGATCGCCGACGCGGCCACGTTGGGCCCCGCCCCGTACGGCGCGGTCGGCAGCATGAGGCCGACCTTGAAGAGCTCCTGGGAGAGCTTGAAGAAGCTGCACCCCGCCTCCGCGATCGCCTGCATGTTGAGCGGGTCCAGGTGCACGATCCTGTCCATGAGGGTGAGGTCGAGGAGGATGCCGCCCCGGAGCGCGCCGCCGTGGCCCGTGGCGCCGGCCGCCCCTTTGGGCGTGACCGGCACCCCGCACCGGTTGGCCGCCCGGATCACGCCGGAGACCTCCTCGGTGGTTCTCGGCATGACGACGACGTCCGGCTTTCGCACCACCTCCTTGCCGAGGATCGCGTTGTACGCGTAGGAGAGGCAGACGGCCTCCGAGGTGGAGACCCTCTCAGCACCAACGACTCTCTCCAGCTCCGCTACGATCGACATGGTCCGATCTCCTCGAGCAGCCGGGGTTGGCACCGTTCCGTAGCGGGACGGCGCGACGGGTTCGGGCCTCGCGCTCAGAGTTCCGAAGAGACGGCGGGCTTCATGGCCCGCGCGGCCGAGGCGTTCTCCTCCGCGGGCGACGTCTTTCGCGGGGGTTTGAGGAAGAGCGCCGGGACGATCCCGCAGAGGGCGGCGACCGCTACGATGACGATGGAGAGCTGGTAGTTTCCGGTACGGTGGAGGGCGAGGGCGCCGGCGAAGATGGCGGGAACCCCGCCGAAGGTGCCGACGGCGAACATGGTGCCGACGACCTTGCCGGTAATGCCCACCGGGTAGTGGAGCGCGATGAAGGCGAGCACGCTCGGCACGACCCAGGCCATGAAGAAGCCCGCCAGACAGAGAGAGGTCATCAGTAGGGCCGGGTTACCGTAAACGACGGGGAACTTGATCGCCGTGGCGAAGAGCGCGAAGAGCCCGAACCCCACCACGATGGGCGGCCGGGTCGGTTCCCGGAAGAGCCTCGACGCGATCACGCCGACGGCCAGGGAGCCCACCATGGCGCCCACCTGGAAGACCATCATGAGCTTGCCGGCCACGAGCGGCCCGTAGCCTACGCCGACCGGCGGTTCCACGGCCAAGTACGTGGGCGTCAGGTCGTTGAACGCCGTGTAGACCCAGGCGAGGAAGACGTCGATCAGCACCGCCATCCAGAGCGCCGACTGGCGGCACGCCTGGCGATAGGCGTGGGGGCCCCCACAGAGGACCACGTCTCCTCCGCCCGGGACCGAGCACGCCACCGAAGGCGTGGGCCCGAGGTTCAACACGATGGTCAAGGCGAGTCCGAGGCCCGGGAAGAGCGAGAGCCAGACCATCGCCTGGCGCCAGTCGCCGAGCATCTGATAGAGGGCGGGCGCACCCACGAGCCCCAGGGCGATGCCCAGGCACACCGCCGTCCCCTGGAGTCCCGTCGCGAGGGGTCTCTCCCGGGCCGGGAACCACGTGGCGGCGACGGGGGACACACCGGAAAGAATCGGCCCGACGCCCAGGGCCTGGAGCAGACGGACCGCCAGCACCGCGCCGAAGCTGTCGCCGGCGTACGGAAGGAGGAGCGTGGGGGCGATCAGCAGGACCGACCCGAGGAGGTACGCGCGCGGCACGCCGAACCGATCGCAGATGCTGCCCCCCGCCAGGGCCGAGAGCGCGCTCACGAGGGTGAAGCCCCCCATGAAGGCGCCCGTGGCGTAGGCGAGGCCGATGTGCAGGTCCTTCGCGATGACGCCCATGAGCGGGGCGAAGCCGATCATCGTCGTCTGCATGGCCGCGGACGTGACGACGAGCGTGAGCGCCACGAACCAGCGGTAGGGCGTGTACGTCGGAGCCGGATCCGTCACGTGAGTACCCTCCGAGTGAGCGATGTCATGGGCAGCTCAGTAGACCCCGTACTTTCTCGTGGTTTGGAGGAAGGCGCGCAGGGCTTCCGGAGTGGCGTGATCGATGACCGCGCCCGGCGCCAGGAAGAACCCCCCGCCCGGCGCAGCCTGCTCGATCAGCCGGCGGCAGTACCCGTCCATCTCGTCGGCGCCGCCCGCCATGAAGAGCGACGCCGGGACGTTACCGCCGATGCACGCCTTTCCCCCGAGCTTCTCCTTGGCGGCCCGCATGTCGGTGCGGTCGAAGAGCCACGCCACCTTCCCCTTCGGGAGGTCGGAGCCGGCGATCACGTCGAGCTTCTTCGTGTACGCGCCCTCGACGAAGGGCAGCGGCACCAGCCCGGCGGCGATGATCCCCTCCAACTGGCGCTTGAAGCTCGGCCAATAGAAGCGGGCGAACTGGGCCTCGGACATGAACGTGTCGTCGCCCTTGTGGAGCGGGATGATGACGAAGGGCTGCCCGGTCGCCATTGCGCCCTCTACGCCCATCCGGATGGCGGCGGGCGTGACGGCGTCGCACGCGGCGATGAGGGCCTCCGGCCGCCGGTGCATGTCGAGCATGACCGCCCGGGTTCCCCTCAGGGTATCGCCGATGATGTCGAAGGGAGCGAGCGCGAACCCGCCGAGGAGGTTCGGAGCCCCCCACCGCCGCTGGATCTCGGCCATCCCGAGGAGCACGGGCAGGGTGTCGGCGAGGCAGGAATCCGCCGCCGCGAGCAGCGTGTCGATGGCTTGGCGGAGGGGACCCAGGGCGAGGGGCAACAGGAGGCCCGGCAGTCCCGTGGGCTCGACCCCGTTCGCGAACGTCGGCATCCCCGCGAGGCCCTTCAAGTTCTCGAAGACCCGCGGATACCAGGCGCGCAGCAGGAAGCCCTCCGGATCGCGGATCAGCTCTTCGTACTCGTCGGCCCTCATGTATTCGCCCTCCACGTACTGGAAGGGCGTGTCGTCACCCAGGGCGTCGGGACGACCTCCCCCCGGCCACCGCATCATCCGGATGCCCAGCCGCTCGAACATCCGACCGGGCATGGCCGGTACCCGCGTGGCGTAGTCGGGCTCGAAGTCGGCGTGGAAACGGAGCGTCGCCTCTGCCGTCTTCGCCGCGTCGTAGAAGGTCTCGGCCTGCGAAGCCCCGCCGTAACTCGCCGCGTAGCCCCAGCAGAGGAGGAAGCTCGGAACCCGGTCGGGCTCCCTCAGCTCGACCACGTCGAACCAGCGCCGGACCCGCCGCCGGTAGGTCTCCGCGGCCTCGTCCGAACCAAACGGCTTGTCGGCCGTCGTCGTCGCCAGCTCCCGGAAGAAGCGGTACTTCTCCTCGGGAGTGAAGCTCCCAAAGCCCTCCGGATAGGCTACGGGAGACGGAGCGGCAACGGGAGCCCGCGGCTTTCCGGCTGCACGCGGGGCGAAGAGCGGGTCCGCCACGGGGATGTAGTTGGATCTTGCGGCCATGCGCTCTCTCCTGTCTCCGGCGAACCGCTCCAACGCCAAACATCGTTCGCCCAAGATGCCATCAACCGGAAGACACCTCTATGATCTTGCTCAGCCTCCGCCTCTTTTCCTCGGGAGCCGGGGAGCCGGCTGCCGAACCGTGCCCCGGTCAGGGATCCCGCGGCGGAGAGAGACCCGGGATGTCGCAGATCCCGGAGCCCTCCTCGGGGACGATGCCGGCCCTCGCGTAAAACGGACGGACGATCTCCCGGATCGCCCTGCGCCGCGCGGCGAACCAGGCGGCGCTGGCGACGCACGCCGCGCCGCCGACGCCGACCACGGCCGGCGCCCCCACCAGGTGAGCGAGAGCCCCGCCCAGCAGGCTTCCGAGGGGGGTCATTCCGACGAACGCGACCACGAAGAAGCTCGTCACGCGGCCTCGCTTGTCGTCGTCCATGACCGCCTGGGCCATGGTGTTCCCGGCGGCCAGGTGGACCATGAGGCCGAAACCGACCGCCGCCAGGCACGCCATGGAGACCCAGAGCTGGCGCGAGACGGCGAAGAGTACGAGGCCTCCCCCGAAGAGAGCGGTCGCGACCGCCACGACCCTTCCGAGCCCCAGGACGCCGCCGCGGCGCGCGAGATAGAGGGACCCCCCCAAGGCCCCCGCGCCGGAAGCGCCGGAGAGAAACCCGAGCGTCCGGGGCCCTCCCCCGAGGACCTCCTTCGCGAAGACGGGGAGGAACACGCTGTGGGGCATCCCGAGGAAAGCCACCAGGGAGAGCAGGATGACGAGGGTCCGGATGGGCACGAACCGGAAGGTGTACTCGAAGCCCTCCCGGAGTGCCCGGAGAGGATGGAGTGCCTCCTTGGGGCGGGTCCGCGTCTTTACCCGCAGGGCCAGGAGGGCGGCGATCATGGGCACGTAGCTCAAGGCGTTGAGGAGGAAGCAGGCGCCCTCGCCCCACAGCGAGATCAAGACGCCCGCGGCCGCCGGACCGGCCAGACGAGCCACGTTGACGAGCGTGGAGTTGAGGGCGATGGCGTTCCCCAGGTCCTCCCGCTCCTCGACGAGGTCGACCACGAAGGAGTGGCGCAGCGTCACCTCGAAAGCGGTCGCAAGCCCGAGGACGACGCCCAGGGCGAGGACGTGCCACACCCGCACCGCACCGCTCAAGGCGAGCAGCCCCAGTGCCAGGGCCTGGGCCAGGGAAACGACCTGCGTCGTCAGGAGGAGGAGCTTGCGGTCCCAACGATCGGCGAGGACTCCCGCGATGGGAGCCATGAAGAAGGTGGGGACCTGACCGGCGAAGGCGGCCGCGCCGAGGAGGAAGGGAGAGCCGGTCATCCGGTAGAGGAGCCAGCCGGCGGCGACCTGCTGCATCCAGGTGCCGACGCACGAGAGGCCCTGCCCCAAGAAGAAGATCCGGTAGTTCCGGGAGCGGAGCGCCTGGAAGAGCGGTCCCCTCCCCTGCGCGCCAGCCGGTCGTCCCACGCCCTGCTCCGCTTCCCTCGGCCTGAATCAGTCGGAGGAGGGGATCGGCTTCGGCTCCTGGGCCTGCATCTCCTCGTCGCAGCACTCGAGGGTGCCCCCCCCAGCCTTGGTGCAGAGGGCTTCCGTCCCGCACTTCCCACACTTGTACCTCTTGCCGAGCTTCGTCATCGTCCGCTCCCGAGAGCTCCTACTTCTTCTCCTGCACCGGCCTGCCGCAGCACTTCATCGCGCCCCCTCCTCCCCGGGTGACGATGAACTCGGCTCCGCACTCCGCACAGACGTATCTCTTACCCACCAGGTTGGCCATCTTCGGTTCTCCCTCAGTCCATCCGGACGCCGCCGCAGACGTTCAGGGCCTGGCCCGTCATGTAATCGGACTTACTCGAGGCCAGGAAGGAGACCACGTCAGCCAGGTCGTCGGCCCTCCCCATCCGCCCCAAGGGGATCATCTTGCTCACCTCCCCGTACTCCTGCTGGCGGGCCTCCTCCGGGGTGCAGCCCCGGAGCCGCGCCTGCTCCGCGAAGTGCGCGTCGCGCAGGTTCGTGATGATCATGCCGGGGCAGACGGCGTTGACGTTGATGCCGTGCGGGGCGACCTCCAAGGCGAGGCTCTCCACGAGCCCGATCACGCCCCACTTGGAGGCCGCGTACGCCGCGCTCCCCTTGACCCCCATCCTTCCCGCCAGGGACGCGAAGTGGATGATCTTGCCTCCGCCGCCGCGCTCGATCATGTGACGCACCGCCGCCTTGGAGATGAGGAAGGCACCCAGGAGGTTGATCTCGAAGGTCTTCTTCCACTCCTCCTCGTCGCCCTCGCTGATCGGCACGTTGGTGCTCCCCCGGATCGCGGCGCAGTTCACCAGGACGTCGAGCCTCCCGAGCTTCGAGACGACCGTCTCGATCGCGCCGCGGACCTCGTCGCCGTTGCTGATGTCGGCGGTCAGGCCCACGGCCTTTCGCCCGAGCCCCTGGATCTCCTCGGACAACTCCTCCAGGCCCCGCCACCCCTCGTCGCCGGGGAAGAGGCTCCGCGGCGCGGCGAACTTGTCGAGGACGGCCACGTCGGCCCCCTCGCTCGCCAACCGCAGGGCGACCGCCCTGCCCATCCCGCGCTTCGCCGCGGCGCCCGTGACCAGGGCCACCTTTCCGTTCAGCTCCTCCGTCATGTCCTTCCTTTCCACAGTCCGCGGTCTTGCACGCTCCGACATTGGACCGACCATACCCTGACCGAAAGCCTCCCCTCCATGATGGCTGTCATAAACGAAGAGCAAAAACCGGGTCGTCAGTTTTCAGTGATCAGTGGGAGCGGGTGTTGCCGTAACTCCGGAGGACTTCCGGGTGACGAATCAGATCGCGCCTCCGTCTTCTCCGTCAGTCCGGCACGGGCCCCGTCTCGCGCATCCATGCGCTTCCGGGATACCCCCGTCGTGGGGGCAACAGCCGGAATCCAGGCGCCACGGGGGCCCCTCCTGGGCGGCTGGACCCCGGCAATCCTGCCGGGGTGACGGAGGAGAGGCCGGAGTCATCCTCTGCTTACCGGCCGCGCCGCGACCCGCCGCCAGATGGTTCGAGACCCCCACCCTTTGTGGGCATTAGCGCTAACTTTAAGCGCACTGCCGCTCCATTGCCGGTACAACGGAGAGACGAGGGGTTATCTCTCGCCCGCTCCCTTCGGTCGCTAGAGGCGCAGAGTTCGCAGAGAAGACCGTGAACACAAGAAGATCTTCTCGGTGTTCTCTGTGCCTCTGTGAG
>JACRCS010000010.1 GCA_016218905.1 Deltaproteobacteria bacterium | reverse complement strand
GACGCCCTTCATCCACGGGATGATCGGGAACCGCGCGAAGACGGCCAAGGGCAAGTACAGCTGCGACCACAACAAGCCGGTGGTCGTTCACCCGGTCGTCGTGTACGAGGTGGCGATCACCTATTCGTGATGCGACCGGATCCCCCGGGCGAGGAGCCCCGCCGCGCCGCCGCCGCCCGCCTGTCGGAGGATGCATCGGGGGTCCTTCGGCGCCTCGACCACCTGAGCGAGGCGCGGCACGTCGTCACCGAAGCCTCCCGGCGGGGGGTGGAGGTCCTGCTTCTCAAGGGGCCGGCCCTGGCGGCGATTGCCTACGGGGCGCCCGACGCACGGGATTACCTCGACGTCGACCTGCTGGTCCGGCCGGGGGGGCTGGCGCCGCTGCGCGAGATCCTCGAGGAGCGGGGCTTCCGCTGTAGTCGCGAGATCCCGCCGCACCTGACGGAGAACATCGCGGCGTACGCCCCGCTCCTGGCGACGGAGTTCGTCTTCAACTTCCCGGGGAAAAAGCTCTTCGTCGATGTCCACCTGGCGCTGGCGCACGCGGACATGGCCCCCGTCCTCGACGACGCGCGGGCCTGGGAGCGGGCCGAGACGGTCGACCTCGTCGGCGTACCCGTTCGCACGCTCGGCCCGGTCGACACGGTCGTCTACCTGGCCCTGCACGGCATGAAGCACGCCTGGTGCTCGAGCTACCTCGTGGACGACTTCGCGCGGTATGCCGCCGCCCGCGCGACCGCGGAGGTCTGGTGCCAGGTGATGGAGGAGGCGCGGGCGCGGGGGTGCCTGCGCCTGGTGCTCGTCGCCGTCGCCCTGGCGCGGCTCCGGTCCGGGGCGGAGTTCCCCGCTGCGGTGCTCGAGGCGCTGGGGCGGGACGACCGGGCGCGGGGCGTGGCGGAGGCGCTTCACCGGGAACTCGACACCCGCGAGAAGGAGCGCCGGGGCCTTCGGGCGACCCTCATGCGCCGGCACGCCTGGGACACGCCCGGCGGACGGATTCGCTGGCTGGGACGGTTGCTCTTCACCCCCAACCTCAACGACCTGGCGTTCGTCCGCCTGCCGCCGCGCCTCTCGTCCCTGTATCTCGTCGTCCGGCCGGTGAGGCTGGCGTGGTCCTGGGTGGTGCGGGGACGGCGGTGATGCGCCAGCAATTCTCTTGATTGTCATTGAATTTCATATATATTATCGACAACTCCACGCACAGGTTGACGTGGGGCCTGATGCAGGTGGGGAGACCGACGAGGCAACCTGCCTCCGGATGGGCGGTATGAGCGGTGTATGGTGCCGAGAGACAGTGCGGTACGGTGGAATGAACGACAGGGCATTTTTCGAGGCTTTCGAGGGAGAAGGGAAATGAAGATACGCTCTGCTCGAATGATGGGAACGTTGGTTTGTGCGGCATTCTTGGGTTTGCTTTCCTCGATGCTGGTTGCTTCTCCGGCCTTGGCGGTGACTTGTGCCAGCATCGCGACTGGCGATTGGGGCACCGGCGGCACGTGGGATTGTAATCACGCCCCAATCGGCAGCGATAGCGTCATCGTCGTCAGCCCGCACACGGTCACGCTGAGCAGCGGCACGCAGACCAGGACAGCCGCCACGCAGGTCAACGAGGGCGCCACGCTGGTCATATCGGGGACCGGCCAAATCAACCTGAACGCCGGGGGAGCTACACTTAACGTCAAGGGCACCCTCGATAGCAAGGTGGCTGATGCCGTCACCGCCGGCACCTTCAGGTTCCCGGTCACCTGGCCAGGGAGCGTCGTGCGTTTTGACATCGGCGGCACGGTGAACAGCAACATCGTCTGGATCGTCGACTCACAGAGCACCTTCGAATACTACGGGGCCGGGGCTCAGGCGGTGCCCTTGCTGAACCAGCCCTACGCAAACCTCATTCTCTCGGGGTCGGGGATAAAGACGCTCCCGAGCGGCGTGGTCATCACCGGAGACCTGTGGGTCAAGGGCACGGCGAGTTACGATGTCTTCGGCGGTGGCAGCATCACCAACCCCCCGCCCGCGAGCATCGCCCTGTCGAGCATGAACGTGAACGGCCCGACTCTCAGCTGGCTGGCGCCGAGCGGGGCGACGAACACCGTTCTCAACTACATCGTCTACCGTTCGACCGATGGCTTCACGTGGGGAGACCCCATCGCTACGCTCAACAGCGCGACCTTGTCTTATGTCTTCAGCGCCGGCGAGGGCACGCTTTCGAACACGAACTACTACTGGACCGTGACGGCTCTGTACAACGACATCCTGAACCCGCCCGAATCCGCCAAGATCGTCAAGGAGGGCCGGACCGCCCTCGCCATCGGCTGGAACACGATCGGCTGCCCCTACGACGGCTGCAGCTACAGCAGCCTGGGCCGGAACCTCTGGGGATGGACCTCCGGCGGCCAGAGCCTCGCCGGCACCTGGGCAGTCATCGCCAGCCCCACCACGGGCACCGGTCAGATGTCGAACCTGAAGCTCAACACCACGGTGCTGAACGGATCCGGGTCGACCGTCTCCTCGGCCACCGTCACGCTGCTGCCGGGATGGAACCTGATCTCCAACCCGACGCTCACGAACATGACCGGTATCGATGCGGAATGGAGCGTGTATCTCGCCACCGACATCCCCGGTAACGCCGTGCCCCTCTCCACGGCCGTCGGCAACGGCACCATCCTCAACGGCCTCTACTGGTACAACCCGACGGCGGCGGGCTACACTTCCTGGCAGATCACCTCCGCCACCCTCGTCGAGCCGTGGAAAGGGTACTGGGTCTATCTCAACAACGCCTCGAGCTACAAGCTGATCATTCAATGACGAACGTGCAAAGTCGGGGAGGCACGAGCATGAAGAAGATCGCGTTCCTGGGCGCGGCGCTCCTTTCCGTGGCGGGCTTCGCCTCGAGCGCCCTTGCCCTTCCGGCGGCATTGAAGGCGGGCATCGGCGTCACCGGCCCGGGCGGGCTGGCCGACACGGTGGTCATCGGCGAGCGGCTCGGGGCGACGGACGGCTACGACAACACGCTCGACACGCCCTCCATCGGCGCGGGGATGGGCAGCACCTATCTCGTGGTCGCCATCCCCCACCCCGAGCTCGGCTACCCGAAGAACGAGCTCGAGTTCGACATCCGGTCGCTCAAGGCCGAGCAAGCCTGGCTGCTGACCGTCACCACGAACCTGCCGGCCGGCACGGAACTGTCCCTCCGGCTGCTCGAGGACTCCGTCGTCCCCGCCGGGTTCCAGCTGGGCGTCGAGGACCTCCAGACGGCGGCCACCGCCAGCCTGTCGGCGGGCGCCTTCCCGTTCGCGGTGACGGCTCCCGATGCGGCCATGTCGTTCAGGATCGTCGTGACGAGGGCTTCGGAAGCGCCGGAGGCGCCGGCCATCGGCACCGCGACCGCCGGCGACAAGAGCGCCTCCGTGAGCTTCTCCGTGCCAGTCTTCGACGGCGGAAGCCCGATCCTGCAGTATGTGGTTACGTCGAAGCCCGGCGGTGTCGTCGCCACGGGCCTCGCAAGCCCGGTCGTCGTGACCGGCCTGAAGAACGGCAAGACTTACACCTTCACGGTCCGGGCGGAGAACGCGGTCGGCCCGAGCGAGCCGTCGGGGGCGTCGAACGGCGTCACCCCGAGCAAGAAGGCGAGATGGCAGCGGCAGGGCGGCCGGTAGCGAACCCGTCGGTCCTCCTCCGGGAGGAGTTCGACGACATGGCGCTGCTCTTCGACGCCGACTCGGGCAACGCCGTGGGGATCAACCGCGTCGGCGTGGCGATCTGGAAGCGCCTCGACGGCACGCGCGGTCTCGAGCAGATCGCCGCCGAGCTCCGGGAGACCTACGCGGGTGTTCCCGGGACGGCCCTGGAGGAGACGAAGGAGTTCGTGGACACGCTGGTGCAGGACGGTTTCGTCGGGTTCGATTTGCGCTGACGGATCGACGCCGGCCAACGAAAACCGTGGAGGAGCATCGATGAAGGATAGCGAGCGGGAAGACGATCGTTCTCCCCGGAAGACCGAGACGGTGAAGGACGAGCGTGAGCAGTACGTCCGTCCCGAGGTCCTCCGCTTGTCCAGGAACCTGGCGGCGCTGGGCATGCCGCCTGACCCGCCGTATGGTCCGTAGGTCCTCCGCCGCGGGGGCCGGTTTCAAGCGCCACGACACGGGGTCGAAGCCGGGCGGCTGGCACTACGCCGGCCCCAGCATGGCCCCGACCCTGAAGTCCGGCGACATCCTCGCCGTCGAAGGCTGCGGTGACCGGGAAATCAGGCGTGGCGATGTCATCCTCTTTGACCCGGCCGGCGACGGGAAGCACGTCATTCACCGCGTGGTCTCTGCCGGGGCTCTCATCAGGACGCGCGGAGACAACAATTCCCAGGTCGACCCCTGGGTCCTCCTTCCCCAGGATGTCGTCGGCCGTGTGACGCACGCCCGCGGGCCCCGGGGGACGAGGCGGATAGCGGGCGGCCTCCCCGGGCACCTCCGGGCGAGCGCCGTGCATCTGCTCCGCGCCGGCCTCGCGCTCCTCGAGGCGCCCTTCCGTCCCCTCTATCGGCGCCTCGCCGCCGCCGGCACCCTGCGGCGGCTGGTCTCCCTCGACCGGCGGGTGCGGGTGATCGCCCTCGTCAGGGAGGGGAGGAGCGAGCACAAGCTCCTCTGGCGCGATCGCGTCATCGGCCGCTGCACGGCGCCGGCAGGCCGGTGGCGGATCCGCCGCCCTTACCGGCTCTTCCTGGACGAAGCCGCTCTCCCGCGTCCGTGACCCGCGGTTACCGCCTTGCTCTGGGCGGCGGGCCGGCGTGGACGATCGTCGCCGATGCGGGCGCCGCAGAGTGGCTCGACGAATTCGCCCGGATTCTCCAGCTCCCCGCGTGCAGCCCCGGGGGAGCATCCCGCCTGATCGTCACCCGGGACGCCCCGCGGGAGGGCTCGGCCGCTCCCGTCGTCAGGGAGTCGCGGTTCGTCCGCTTCTTCCAGCGCCCCGGCTCCCCGGACGTCACCTGCGTGATCGGCGGGAAGGAGAACCATGTCAAGGAGCACTACAAGATGTGGGAGCTGCTCCTGCCCGTGCACGAGTCGGTCGGGCGTCGGGGGGGAATGCCCTTCCACGCGGCGCTGTTGGAGAAGGACGGCGCGGGGGTGCTGCTCTCCGCCTGCGGCGGCACCGGCAAATCGACCTGCGCCCGGCGGGCGCCCGCCCCGTGGCGCGCGTTGAGCGACGACGAGTGCCTCATCGTCCGGAACGGCGACGCGGGGTACCTCGTCCATCCG
Organism: Deltaproteobacteria bacterium; assembly: GCA_016218905.1. The sequence continues at coordinate 5,386 of JACRCS010000010.1, read as the reverse complement.
CTCCCGACGTGGAGCGTCTACCTCCGGAAGCTCGCCGCGCCCGTGTGGGACGTCGGCACGGCCGTCCGGCTCGCCGGCATCTTCTTCCTGAAGCAGGCCGACCGGGACGAGGCCGTCCCCCTCGGCGCCGGCGAGGCGGTGCTGCGGGCCTACGACGCGGGCCAGCAGGTCTGCCAGTACGGGCTGCTGGCGGGCGGGAAGGGGGAGCGGCAGGTGAACGCCAGGATGCTCGACAACGCCGGCGAGCTCGTCCGTCGCGTGCCGGCCTACACGCTCGGCGTCAGTCTCGCGGGGAGCTTCTGGGAGGAGATCGAACGGGTGCTCACGCTCTCATGACCGCTGCGGCTCCCCGGAGCTGATCACCCCGTCGTCGAGCACGAGCACCCGGTCGGCGAACTGCATCGTCGTCCGCTTGTGCGTGATCAGGAGCACCGTCCTCCCCTGCGCCAGCTCCGCCATGGACTCCCGGAGGTGCGCCTCGGCGGCCGCGTCGAGCGCCGTGGTCGGCTCGTCGAGGATCAGCAGCGGCGAGTCCCTCAGGAAGGCCCGGGCGATGCCGATGCGCTGCCGCTGGCCGGCGGAGAGCCGCGCCCCGCGCTCACCGATCGGCGTCTCGTAGCCCCGGGGCAGGCGGAGGATCTCGTCGTGGATGCGCGCGCGGCGGGCGGCGAGCTCCACCTCCTCGCGCGTGGCGTCCGGCCGCCCGTAGCGGATGTTGTTCTCGGCGGTGTCCTCGAAGAGGAACGTCTCCTGGTGCACGACGCCGATCCGCTCGCGCAGCCACCGGGTGTCCAGGGTGCGGTAGTCGCGCCCGTCGAGCAGGATGCGGCCCCGCTCCGGCAGGTGGAACTTGAGCATCAGGTTGGCGAGGGTGGTCTTCCCGGCGCCGCTGCGGCCGACGAGCGCCACGGTCTCGCCCCGCCTGACGACGAGGTCGACCGACCGCAGGACCGGGCGCTCCGGGTCGCCGTAGGAGTACCCCACGCCTTCGAAGCGGATCTCCCCGTCGATCGCCTCCGGGCGGGCCAGGGGGCCTGCCGCGGGCTCCTCGTCCTCGGGGACGATGGCGAAGATCTCCGCGATGCGCTCCAGCGCCGCCATCAGGGGCTGCATCGACAGGTGGAGGAACGAGAAGAAGGTGACCGCGCCGCCGAGGTAGACGGTGTAGGTGACGAAGGCCACGTAGTCGCCGACCGTCATGGCGCCGCGGACGATCTCGCGGTAGCCGAGCCAGAGGATGAGCAGCGTCGTGGCGAACTGGACGGCCTGCCCGAGGGTTTCGGCGGAGAGCGACAGGAGCGACGACCGGAACTGGGAGGCGTACATGCGGTGCACCCGCTCGCGGATCCTGCGCGACTCGCGCTCCTCGGCGGCGTGCGACTTGACGACCTCCACGCCGGCCAGCACCTCCTGGATGCCCTGCGAAGTCCGCGCGACGGCCTCGCGCTCCCGCCGGCTGGAGCGGCGCTGGGGGGCCGAGAAGAAGACGTTGATCGCGACGGACACCGGTCCCGCCAGCAGGGCCGCCAGGGTCAGCCGCGCGCTGAGCGAGAAGAGGACCGCGAGGCCCATGACCAGGCCGAAGAGGCGGGTCACGGCCTGGGAGAGGCGCCGGGAGAAGAGGTACTCCAGCGCGTGGACGTCGTCCGAGGCGCGGGACATCAGGTAGCCGACGTGCCGGTCCCTGAAGAAGGAGTGCGGGAACCTCAGGAGGTGGTCGAAGAGGGCGGACTGGAGGCTCGCCTTCAGGCCCTGCTGGTAGCGCAGGGCGGCGTATTTCCTGACGAGGTCCGCGACGCCCGCGACGGCGCCGACGAGGACCATCGCCAGGATGAGGCGGCCGACGTCGCCCACGAAGCCCCGCAGGAACGGCAGCAGCGCCGGGAACAGTTCCGTGAGCCACGCGGGGAGGCGGGGCTCCCGCTTCCCGATGACGAAGTCGATGAGGAACTTCCCGCTCAGCGGCAGGAAGGTGTAGGCGGCGGTCGACACGATCGTCAGCGCGAGGGCGGTGGCGCCCCAGCCACGTACCGGGCGGGCGAAGCGGAAGAAGAAGGGAAGATCGCGGTAGCCGAACATCCGGCGGCCGATTGCAGGTGAGAGGCCGTCCGCTTGCGCGGCGGGGGCGGCGGGCCGCGCCTTCAGGGCTGCCCCACGCAGATCCGGCCCCCGGGGACGTTGCTCCGCGGGTAGCGGGCGACCGTCTCGATGATGCGTTTCGCGCCCTCCGACGAGTGGGCGTACCCGCAGACGTCGGCGTTGTTGCGCCAGATCATGTAGTGCAGGTGCGGGTAGCCGAGCGTGCCGACGAGCAGGTCGGCGACGGGGGTTCCCACGGCCACCACCTGGCCTTCGCGGACCCGGATCGCGGCCAGCTGCGCCGCCTTGAGCCCCGGATCGGAAGTGCTCGGCTCGAAGACGAGGGAGACCGTCCACTCCGGGTTCACGCGGATCGAGACCGTTACCATGAGCTGGCCGGGCGGGTGTGAGTAGGGGTTCTCCGAGCTCGAGATGGAAACCACCTCCCCGGCCGTCGGCGAGACGATCGGGGTCAGGGCGAGCCGGCCGTTCACCTCGAAGTCCATGCCGTTGTGCGGCTCGGTGCCGCTCCAGTTCGGGATGCCCCAGGAGGCCATCCGCACGATGGCCGAGGGGTTGGCGAAGGGGAACTCGAGGGGCAGGAAGACCCGCGCCGGCGGTCCGGGGTCCGGCCCGGGGCCGGGGGCGCCGCCACCGTTGCCGTCGTCGCCGCCGGCGCAACCGGCGAGGGCGACGGTGAATGCGAGAGCGATCGCGAGCGGAGACAGCCGGGCGTTCCTCATGGCGTTTCCTCCCTCGGCGGCGGATCGGTCGTCGTGCCGCTCCCGGGAGTATATACCCGGATTCACATCGCCAGCGCCCCGACGAGCAGCAGCGCACAGCCGGCAAGCGTTACGAGGAAGCCCGCGACGCCGGCGTGGAACCGGAGCATGACCCGCGGTCGCGACCCGGGCGGGATGCGGTCGTGCAGGCTCGTCGGCCGCCACCACCAGCCGCGGGGCAGGGCGCCGAGCGGCGTGAGCGCCCGGTGGAGGGCCGCGTGGTACGCGATGCCGGCGGCGCCGCCCCCGGCGAGCCCGGCGCAGATCAGGGCGGCCGCGGCGAGGAGCAGCCGCTCCGCCGGGAGGATGTTTCCCGCGGCGCCCAGCGCTGCGACGACGATCGCGACACCGACGGCGGCCGCGAATTCGACCATGGGCTGCTCTTCCCCCCCCTTGCACCGGCCAACGCTCCGGCGCCCGTTGTGCCGACACGGTTTGCAGCCTATCTTATCCGATAGAATAAGGATGGATAACGAAAAGGAGCGTGGCCATGGCCATTCGAAAGGGATTTCTCCTCGGGGTTGCTCTTCTGGCCTTCGGCGCGTCGAGTCTGGCGCCGTCCCCGGCGCGTGCCGGTTTGCACCTCGATTGGAAGCTGAAGGAGGTGTACGTATCGTCGGCGTCCGACAGCGTGAAGCTTGCCTCGGGGTACGCGGGGACGGCGATGAAGGTGCGCTGCACCTGGACGGCTTCCATCACCGAATCGGCCCTGCACGACAAGACGCTCGAATGGCAGGGGATGATCTGGTGGCAGGGCGCGATGAAGGAAACGCGGATGTTCAACGCGAAATACCCCAAGAACAACGAGATCTATTTCAAGGAGGGGGAGAAGAGCAGCCAGACGGCCTTTTATGAGCAGGACAAGATCATCGGCATGGCCAGCAACGAGTTCAACGGCACCGGCTCGGCGGCCTGGACTCCGACGGCCCCCGGGAAATACACGGTGGGATGCGAGATCGCCCTGCCGGGCCCCGACGACGGCGAGTTCTCGACCGATCGCGGCAACAACGCGAAGCAGTTCACCTTCACCGTCGCTCCCCTCAAGCCGGTGCAGTCCGCGGCCTGGGCCACCGCGCCGGCCATCACCCTGCCGGCCGAGGGCGCCAGCGTCCTGCCGGTTTTCAAGATCGCCGTGACCCCCCACGACTCGTACCAGAACTGCACGCAGGGCGGATCCATCCAGCTCGAAAAGCTTCCGAAGGTCCTCTCCAAGCCCCTGGTCGCGGCGTGCGTCCCCGGGGGCACGGTCTTCGATTTCACGTGGACGCCGGGGACCTACCAGGTGCGCGCCCGGCAGGTCAACGCCGGCAAGAAGTTCGAGAGCGGGTGGAGCGAGTGGCGGACGTTCACGGTCATCGGCGCGGCCGGGCGGGGTAACTGAGGGCGGAAAAGAAAACGGCCCACGCCCCGGAGGGGGCATGGGCCGTCTCGGTTTCGTGCGTCTTCCGGACTAGGCGGGGCGGACGTTCGTCGCCGCCGGGCCCTTCTGGCCATCGACGATGTCGAACTCCACGACCTGGCCCTCGCTCAGGCTCTTGAAGCCCGAGCCGGAGATGCCGGTGTGGTGCACGAAGACGTCCTTGGAGCCGTCCTCGAGGCTGATGAAGCCGAAGCCCTTCTGGTCGTTGAACCACTTCACGGAACCACGTGCCATGCTGCGTGCCCTTCCTTCAATCCCTTTTTCTCTTGTGTGCGCCCCTCGGACTTGAGGTTGCGCTCCTGCCGGCTGCCGACGATTGGGGATTTTCAAACGCTGGCTTGCGAACGCAATATAGGACGCCCGCCCCGGTTTGTCCATAGTGAAAATTCGGCTCCAAGATAATATTGTTGACAAGCGCCCGCGGAGGGGTTCTATTTCAGTCGGACGTGGAGGTCACCCGGTCGGGCGGAGGAATGGCCGTGAGCATCGCGATGCCGAGGGTTCGCCGGTCGCGGAGGGTGCCCGCCGTTTTCCCCGTCACCTACTGGGTTCCCCTCGCCGGCAGCCGTTTCCGTGAGGCGCGTGGCGTCGACCTCTCCCCCGACGGCCTCCGGTTCAGCTGCCGCGAGGTCGTCCCGATGCGGGCCGGGTTCCTCGTCGAGTTGAGGCTGCCGGGGCAGGAACCCGTGCGGACGCTCGGCCGGGCCGCGTGGGTGCGCCCCTTGCCCGGCGACGGGGGGTTCGAGGTCGGCGGGCCACTCGTGGAGCCGACCACCGCGGCGCGACTGAGGATCGAGCGCTTTCTCCGGAGCGTCGAGGCGCAACCGGCGCACTGAGGGGCTACTGCTCGTCCTCCCCCGGCGCACCCGTCTTCCACCAGTCCCCGTCCTCGTCCCAGTCCCCCGGCGGCGGCGCGTCCTCCTCCTCCGTCGAGCAGGATCCGCCCCCGCATCCGCCGCAGCCGGGTTCGGGCGCAGCGCACGCCCCGGGAAAGGCCTCGTGGAGGATGCGCCCCGCGGCCGCGGCGTGCGCCCCGGCGACGAAGAGCCCCCAGCGGCCGACGGCGACCCCCGAGCCGTGGAACCGGCGCGTGTCGATCTCGCGG
>JACRCS010000259.1 GCA_016218905.1 Deltaproteobacteria bacterium | reverse complement strand
GTGTGGAGCACCACGCCGTCGTGCCCCACGGCCCACCCCTTCGCCGGCGTGGGGAAGTCGGCGGCGGTGAGCGTCACGCTCGTGGGCACGCTCGCCTGGGCCCAGGTGACCCCGTTGTCGTCCGAGGTCAAGATGTGCCCCCACTCCCCCACGGCCACCAGCCGCGCGCCCGCCCTCGCCACGCCTAGGAGCATCGAGGAGGCCGCCCTGTCCGACCTGACCGCCGGCAGGAGCAGCAGGTCGTTGACGGCCCTGGCCGCGGCGGCCAGACCGGGGCCGGCCGCCGCCGCGAGAAGGGCCGCGGCTACACACCAGAGAAGGGTTCGTCGTGCCCGCATGGGTTCTCCTCTCGGCCTCTCGTGTCTACCAGGGTGCTGGAAAACCCCTTCCATGGGTTCTTCAGCTACGGGGTCTCGGGGGCGGCCCCTTCGAACCCTCACGAATCGCTACGCTTTTCAAGCTCCGCGATTCGGTGCCCCTTCCTTGGGGCACACGCCGGCTGCTTTTTCAGCAGCCTGCTACCGCCGCCCCTCGCTCCGCAGCTGGTCGGGGCTGTAGGTGCTGTCCGGGATCGGCTGGTCGAAGAAGACGAACCTGGACCCGACATAGACGCCGACCAGGGCGTAGTAGTCGGTGTTGAGATCGTAGATCTGGTTTGTAGTCATCATGGTTGCCGGCAGGCTCCAAACCGGCATGGCGGGGGACACAATGGTCCGCCACAGGGCGCCTCGGCTGTCGTAGTTGTCGGCAAGCTGGAGGATCCAGCTGTCCTCGTCGAAGTACATGACCCTTTTCGAGAAGCAGTGCCGCTGCCCGGGCTTGAGGCTCGCCTCCACGACCCATACCCGGTGGAGCTCCCACCGCTGGACGTCAGGGTTCGTGAACTTCCCGGTGGCGAACTTCGCGAAAGGGACGAGATTGAGCTCTAAGTTGTTGTAGGGAATGTACATCTCCTTCTTGCCGACGAGCTTCCACGTGAACCGGTCCAGGGCCCCGGAGAAGCCGTAGGCGTCGTCGAAGTTCACGAGACCGCCGTAGCCCTCCTGGGGAGTATCGTAGGCCAGGGTGGGGGCGCGCCGTACGCGCCGCTGTCCGGGCAGGTACTGCCACGCCTCGCGCGCCTTCTGCGACTGGTTGATGGGGTCGCGGACCAGGACGAACTCACCCTTGCGCCGGGCCGGATCGTTGTAGCCCATGAAGATCTCGACCTGGTACCCGCTCTGGGTGGCCTCGGAGCCGCCCTTGACGGCATAGGCGTACCGCTCCTTGATGCTCCCGCCGGCGCCCACGTCGTAGCGGCCGTTCGCCTGGACCACGCCGCTGGTGAAGTCCAACTGCCGCGACTGACTCTGGTAGCGCAGGAGGTGGTTGAACACGACTTCCTCGGCCCGCTTGGGGATGGGGAAAGGTGTCGCGCCGTACCCGCCGATCACGCCCAACCCGTCCGGCGTGAGCGAGACGCGGGTGGCGTTCTTGTACACCTCGTCGTACACCCACTGGGGCGCGGCGAAGGTACGGTGGGTCGGGTAGACGTTGATCTTGTAGGCGGCGTACTTCTTGAAGAGGGCCTTCTGCCCCTCGGTGAGCTTGTCGGCGTACTTCGCCAGGTTTTGGGCCGTGATGGTGAAGAGCGGCTTCTCGTCCTTGAAGAGGTTCGGGTAGAAGTCGCCGTTCTTGACGACCGGCAGGTCCGGGGTGCCGGGCTTGAGCCCTCCGTCCCAGGCCGGGATGGAGCCGTCGGCGTTGCCGGTCCGCTCGGCGCCGAAGGGGGTCAGGTCCTTCTTCAGACGGGCGGCCTCTTCGGAAGAGACCTTGGCAGCCGCAGCGGTGGCCAAACACAGGCCGAGCGCGAACAGGAATCCGCAAGTCCGTATGTTTCTGCGCATCGTTCGAGCCTCCTATCGATTAGAACGTGTACTTCAGGTACGTGGAGACGAAGTCGCGATCGGCCTTCGGATTCTTGTGGTGCCCGCCGAGGAACGCGGTGTAGCCGACGCCGAACTTGTAGACGGAGCGGTAGGTGAAGTCGACGCCCGCCCCCAGGCTGTCCTGGCCCTCGGCGAAGGTGCCCGGCACCGAGGAGATGCCCTTGGGGTTGCCCTTGTAGGTGACGGGGACCGAGAGGTCGAGGCCGCTCAACACCTGGGTGTAATCAAAGGCGAACCTGGCCACGTAACCCCACCCGAACTTGTCATTGCTCTTGAACGGAAAGCCGGTGTTGTCTTTGAAGAGGTCGTCGCCGGCAATCCCGTTGACCTTGTTGAAGCCGACTTCGCCCGTAAACGTGCAGGTGTCCCACAGGAAGGTCTGGGGCAGGATGTAGATCCCCGACATCTGGGCCTGGATCACGTTCGCCTTCCGGTAGGCGAACCCCAGCAGGTTGGCCGGGTTGGGATCCTTGACCACCACCGGGAGCCCGTGGCGGTAGCTCACCTCCCCGGCCACGTTCGCGCCGCCGAGCACGGTGCTGAAGCTCGCGCCGTAGAGCTTGACGTCCTCGGCGTACTCCAGGTGATAGGAGAAGGTGTCGGCGAAGTCTAGCTGCGCCGAAGTTCCGGCCGGAGGCGCGTCCGGAGCGCCGCTGCCCTCCACCTGCCCGAGGGTGAAGCCGCCCCCCACGGGCAGGTTGGGCCAGGAGCCGAAGGGCTTCGAGAAGCTCCCTCCCCCGGCTCTTCCGATCAGCATCGGGGTCTTCTCGTGGTAGTTGAGGTAGTAGGCCCCGAACTCCGTATTCCTGAGCCAGTCGGCGAGGTAGCGAAGCGCCACCCCCCACTGCCCGGAGCTCCGGGGATGCTTGTCGGCCGTGCGGTCGATCGTGAGCGTCTGCCCGATCTCAGCCACCGGAACGAGGATGTGGTTGCCGGCGTCGTCGATCATGTCCTGGGTGTTGAAGTAGGCGCCGGACTCGTCGAGCCTCGTCTTCTCCCACTCCCACTGGTAGTAGCCCGCGAGGCTCACGCCGCCCCATTTCCCGATCTGGGTATAGACCTGGCCCACGGGAAGGAAGATGTCCTTGAGCTCCACCCCCGGCACGTTTGCGGCCGTGGCGTCGACGGGGCTCTGGGCCGAGGAGATCCCGCCCTGGAGGAAGAGGCTTTCGCCCCAGCTCACGACCTGCCGGCCCAACCGGCCCGTGGGGGGCGGCTTCACCCTCGGGCAGGTGGAGGGCAGCGGCGCTCCGGACGCGCCTCCGGCCGGAACTTCGGCGCAGCTAGACTTCGCCGACACCTTCTCCTATCACCTGGAGTACGCCGAGGAC
>JACRCS010000244.1 GCA_016218905.1 Deltaproteobacteria bacterium | reverse complement strand
GATCTCGATCGTCAGGCCTTGCCGTTGGGCGGCAGCTTCACGATCGAGAACCAGAAGTCCTCCACTGACTTGGCCAACTGCCCCAGCGCCTCCATCCTACCCGCTTGGCGCTGTTGATCTCCGAAGCGGTCTTGTCCGTGTCGCAGCACGACGCAAGGGTTGTCCGATTGACGTCGAGTACCTTCACGGCTCCGATGCAGGCCCGGACCTCCACCGGATGGTCTTCCAGGTAGGCACCGAGGTCGGCAACCCCCGCGGCACGCAACCCGTCCAGGTGCGACCGGATGCCGGAGAAGTCCTCTTCCCACAGGGAGACCGGGGCGGCGTCGAAGAGCGTGCGGTAGCGCTCCTCGTTCGCCCGCAACTTCGCCTCCGCGCGCTTCTGCTCCGTGAGGTCCCGAACGACGATGCTGGTGCGGTGCTCGCTGCTCGCCTCCCGGTAGAGGTAGGTCGTGAGGTGAGGGGGAACTCGGGTGCCGTCCTTCCGCCGCAAGGCGATCTCGCCCAAGAAACGGCCGTTGCGGCCATGTTCCGCCAGGGTCGGGGCGACGCGGGGATCGCCGGGGTCCGCGAGCGCGCCCCACTCGAGTCCCAGCAGCTCCTCCTCGCTGAAGCCGAGCAGAGCACACGCGGAAGATCCTGCCGTCCTCCCTCTTGAGAAGGATTCCGTCGAGGCTGTGCTCGAAGAGGAGGCGATACCGCTCCTCGCTCTCGGTCAGGGTCTTCAGCGTGCTCCGCCTGGGTACGCCGCGCTTCCAGCGCCCCGGCCATGCGGTCGAACGCGGCCGACAGGTCGGTGAGTTCTCCCGTTCCGCGAGGAGCCTGGCTCCGGGCACCCAGATCACCGCGGGCGACGCTCTCCACGGCGTCCGCAAGGTTGCGAACGGGTCGCACGATCAACCGGCCGCCGGCCCACCAGGAAAAGCCGAGGATCCCGAGGCCCGCGAGGCCCAGCCACAGGAGGTCGCGGATGAGCTCGCGGTTGGCCCGAGCGTAGAGGTTCGCTTCCGGCACGGCGAGGACAATGCGGAACGCCATGCCCGCCGGCAGGTCGTCCACCACGGCGGAAGCCAGCAGACTGCGGGTGCCGTCCAGGTCCCGAGCCGCCCGGCCCCCGTTGCGCTCCGCCGCCGAGCCGTCAGCGAAGGCACGGGGGGCGAGGCGGCCGAGCCAAGCCCCAAGGGCGGGGTAGCGATCCAGGATCCGACCGTCGCGATCCAGGAGGGTCACTGTCACGCCTCCCGGCGGGTTCGCTCGGGCAACGAAGCCCCGAAGCCAGCCGAGGTCGATCCCGGCAAAGAGCACGGCCCGGAGAGTTCCCGCCTCATCCTTGACGGGGTAGGCGAAGCCGAACACCGGTCTTTCCGTGATGCTCCCGATCCGGTAACGTCAGCGACGAAACCGCCCGTGGCTACCGCGTTCCGAAACCAGGACCGCGCTGCCATGTGCGTCGGCTCGGAGAGCGGGACCCCGCTGCAGAAGACGTTGCCGTGGGGATCGACGGCCCCCAGGTTGGCGTATTGGGGGGACTCCCTCAGGAGGGCCTGGAACAACGGCCGACATCCCGCCGCGTCTCGGTCCAGGACTCGGCGGGTGTGGGCCACGGCGACCAGGAACTGACGGGTTCCCGCGACGAGCGCCTCGTGCCGGGCCGACAACTGAGCCAGAGTGCGGGCCAGGCGCAGCCTCTGCGCACCCGCCGTCAACCGTCGCTCCTCCCAACTCGAGTAGCCCACGAGAGCAAGGGCGGGAAGCACGGCGAGGAGGACAAGGCCGAAAAATCTCGCGCGCAGAGAAATGAAGGGTCCTTCCATACTCCGTCCTCGGGTCGCTCTCGTGCTCAAACGGCTGGTCTTCCGGACGTTGCCGCCGATCGGAGGGCCGTCCGACAAGCACGGCCAGAGCGGGTGGAGGCGAATCGGCAAGATTCTTAGGGTAGCAGCTTGTCTGCCGTTGGTAAGAGATCGGCGGGGCCCGGCAGCCGCGCCTCCTCTTGCCGACGGTGGGGAGCGTTCCGGAGGAGGGGGGATTCCGGGGGCGCGAGGGGCGGCCGCAAGGGCTGAAAAGAGGGGGAGCCCGGCGCTGCTCTCCGGGGGGGCAAAGAGCGTCGCGGGTCCGGACTCCCCCAACTGATCCGACTAGTGGACTGCGAGCAAGTCTATCCCAGCCGCCGACGCGGCGTCTGTAGGGAAAGCTTGACAACTTCGACGCCCGACGCCCAGCTCTGCGGGTGGAGCCGTGCCGAGGCCCTCGCGGCAGCAGCCTCGGGCAACCCGTCAGCCCTTCCCGTTGGGCGGCAGCTTCACGATCGAGAACCAGAAGTCCTCCACCGACTTCACCACCGTGATGAACTGCTCGATGTCCACCGGTTTCGTGACGAAGCAGTTGGCGTGGAGGTTGTACGAGGCCATGACGTCCTTCTCGGCGCTCGAGGTGGTGAGCACCACCACCGGGATCCGCTTGAGGTTCTCGTCGGCCTTGAGGTCCTGGAGCACCTCGAGCCCGTTCTTCCGCGGCAGGTTGAGGTCGAGCAGGATCAGGTCGGGCTTTACGGCCTCGGCATATCGGCCCTGGCCGCGCAGGAACGCGAGCGCCTCCACCCCGTCGGCCGCCACGTGGAGGTTGTTGTGGATCTTTCCCTCCTTGAGCGCCTCGCGGGTCAGGCGCACGTCGCCCGGGTTGTCTTCCACGAGCAGGATCTCGACCGGCCGAAGGGTCGGCTTCATGGGTTTCTCCTCTGCTGTCGGCTCGACACTCCCGGTGTCGTGGCGAACGCGGTTTCCCGTTCGACGCTACGCCCGCGGCAGGCGGGCCACCGTGAGCCAGAACGCCTCGACGGTCCGCATCACCCGCAGGAAGCTCTCGATCTCCAGGGGCTTGGTGATGTAGCAGTTGGCGTGGAGGTCGTAGGCCCTCCCCACCTCCTCCTCTGCGGCCGACGTGGTCAGCACCACCACGGGGATCCGGCGCAGGACGGGGTCCGCCTTGACCTCGGCGAGCACCTCGAGGCCGTTCTTCCTCGGAAGATTGAGGTCGAGGAGGATAAGAGCCGGCCGGGGCGCATCAACCCAGGGATCCTCCCGGCGCAGAAACGCGAGCGCCTCGACGCCATCGACCACGTGATGGAGCCGGATCCTCAGCCCACCGTCCCGCAGGGCCCCGGCCGCGAGCCGCGCGTCGCCCGGGTTGTCCTCCACGAGCAGGATCTCGACGGCTTGGGGCGTCGTCCGGATCATGAGGGCCTCCCGGGTGCGCGTCCAGGGCCTCGGATGCCCCGAACCGCCCGCCTCTTCTTCCCCCCGCACCGCGCCATCATCCTGGCGTCATTAAAGCACACGGCTCGGCGCCTGTCTGTAGGGAGTCCGGGACAGCCGACACAGGATGCCCTTCTTCCCCTCCCCTCCCTCACCGGGGCGGCGTGAGGCCGCACTCCACGGCGAATTTGACGAGGGAGGGGAGGTCTCTCACGTCGAGCTTGTGCATGAGCCGGCTCCGGTAGGTCTCGACCGTCTTCGGAGACAGGAAGAGCGTCTCGGCGAGGTCCGCGCTGGAGTGTCCCTCGACCACGAGTTGGAGCACCTCTCGTTCTCGCGCGCTCAGCCTCTCGAGCGGCGAGCAGGCACCCTCGCCCCGTCGGTCGTGGCGGAGCAGGACACTGGGCCCCAGGCCGGCGTCGAGGTAGGTCTGGCCGTTCGCTGCGGCCCGGATCGCCAGCGCCACCTGCCGGCCCGCCGACTCCTTGAGCAGGTACCCGAAGACCCCGGCGCGCAGGGCGCGGAACACGTGCTCGGCGCTCCCGTGCATCGACAGGATCACAACCCGCACCGACGGGCAGCACTCCCGCAGGTGCGACGCGGCTTCGATGCCGTTGAGGCCCGGCATGGCCACGTCGAGCACCGCCACGTCCGGCGAGAGGGCGCAGATCCGGTCGACGGCCTCCCGTCCGTCTCCGGCCTCGCCCACCACCGCCATGTCGCCGAGGCCCTCGAGCAGCGCCCGGAGCCCGTCGCGGACCACGGCGTGGTCGTCCGCCAGGAAGACGCGGATCCTCACCGCGGCACCTCGGCGCGGACCCGGGTTCCTGCCCCCGGAGCGGAGTCGACCTGCAGCCGGCCCCCGATCGCCTCGAGGCGATCGGCCATGATCGCGAGCCCCCACCGCCCGCCTCTCTCCGCAGCCTCGGGGTCGAATCCCACGCCATCGTCGGCGACGACGACTCGCACGTACCCCTCCCCTTCTTCCATCCGCACGGCCACGCGGGCGGCCCGGGCGTGCTTGGCCACGTTGGTGAGCGCCTCCTGCATCACCCGGAAGAGCACCGACTCCCGGTCGGGGGAGAGGCGGGGGAGACACTCCTCCCCCTCCACGGACGAAGCGACCCCGGTGCGCGTCTCGAACTGCTCCGCGAGTCAGCGAAACGCGGCCCGGAGGCCGTAGTCGGCGAGGACCGGCGGGCGGAGCTCGGCCATGAGGTTGCGGACCTTGCGTGTGGTCTCGGACAGGAGGGTCAAGGAGTCGTCGATCCGCGGCCCGAGACGGTCAGCGGCCTCTGGAGGGAGGCTCGCCGCCACGACGTGGAGGTTCAGGCCGAGGGCGGTGAGGTTCTGGCCCACGGCGTCGTGGAGCTCACGGGAGATCGCTTCGCGCTCGACCTCCTCGGCCCGGCGCAGGTGTTCGGTCAGCTCCCGAAGCCGCTGCCCCTTGCCCCGGGCGTCAGCCAGCAAGCGGCAGTTCTCGAGGGCCAGCACCAGCACGCTCGCCACGTCGCCCGCCACGGCCAGGTCCGATGGTGAAAAGTCCCCCGCGTCGGCCCGGCCGAGACCCAGGGCTCCCCCGACACGGCCCCGTCGCACCAGGGGAGCCCAGGCCACCGACCGCATCCCGGCCCGGGCCAGGGCCTCCGCGACGGGCTCTCGCGGCGCCTCGGCTCCCAGGTCGGCGATCGTCCGGATCGCCTGAAGGGCCGACGCGCCGCGGGCACCGAGATCCGCCGTCTGGAACCGCTGTCCGAGCGAGAGGGCTTGCACGGCGTCCGGCCGAGTGGCAAGCACCCGCGGGTCGCCCTCCCGGGCCCAGGCGACCCAGGCCACGTCGAAGGCCACCAGCTCGGCGAGGCGCTCCAGGGCCGTGGCGGCCAGGTGCTGGGGCTCCTGCTCGACCGACAGGACGGCTCGATCCAGCTCGCGCAGGACGTCGAGGCGCCGGCTGTAGCGCAAGAGCTCCTCCTCGGCCCGGACCCGCTCGGTCATGTCGCGCACGCACGCCGTGAGCATCATCCTCTCCCCCACGGCGAAGCCGGCGCTGGACACCTCGCCGAGAAATGAGGAGCCGTCGCGCCTCCGGAACCGCCGCAGCGGGGAGCGCCCGCTGCCGGGCTCGCCAAAGGGGGCCGAGCCGAGCGTCGCCAGCACGTCCTGGGGCTCGGCGAACAACCGCTCG
>JACRCS010000250.1 GCA_016218905.1 Deltaproteobacteria bacterium | reverse complement strand
ATCACGGAGATCGCCTGCCACGGCCGCGGCGCCAACTACATGGGCGGCTCCGGGATCCGGACGATCCTCGACATGGGCGGCCAGGACTGCAAGGCCATTCACATCGACGGCAAGGGGAAGGTCACGAACTTCCTCATGAACGACAAGTGCGCGGCCGGCACCGGGCGCGGCATGGAGGTCATCGCCGACCTCCTGGAGGTTCCCATCACCGAGCTCGGAGAGCGCTCCTTCGACGTGGACGAGGAGCCGCCCGCTGTCTCCGACGTCTGCGTCGTCTTCGCCAAGAGCGAGGCCATGGCGAAGCTCAAGGACGGCTGGAGCAAGAACAAGGTCATCGCCGCCTACTGCCGGGCGATGGCCGAGCGGGTGGCGGCCCTCCTCCAGCGGATCGGCGTCGAGCCGCAGTTCTTCATTACCGGAGGGATCTCCAAGAACGTCGGGATCACGAAGCGGATCGAGAATCTCGTCGGGATGGACGCGGTGAAGGCGGACCTCGACGCGCAGGTCGCGGGCGCCTTGGGGGCGGCCCTCTTCGCCCACACGCTCTACCTGAAGGAATGCAGGAAGTAGGCAGGGCCGTCGGCCGGCCGGCTTCGTCGCCGAGAGAGGAAGCGTGATCGCCAACTACGGCTACACGGACGCCGAGGGCGACTTCTACGTCACGATCGATCAGGACCGGTGCGCCCCGTGCCGCGAGAAGCCGTGCCTCGCCGCTTGCCCGAAGAACCTCCTCGTGGCGGAGGAGGATCCATACGGCGAGGTCGTGACCGCCGTGGACGAACGGGGCCGCCGCCGGCTCAAGTACGAGTGCATGGACTGCAAGCCGCCGCGAGACCGGCCCCGGCCGCCCTGCGTGGCCGCGTGCCCCGTCGGTGCGATAGGACACAGCTGGTGAACCCGGGCGCCCGTGGGGTCGGCTTCCGCGGAATTCGGCGCTGCGCTTCCCAAGGCGCGCTCACCGGCTATACTGAGGCGGATGGCGCTCGGAACCGGGGTGCACGCTCCAAGAGCGAAACGGTTCCGCGCGCGCCTCGCGCCGTGTGGCCCCCGCCGGGCGGCGGCCGGCGACCCTTTTGAGCATGTCCGTCGGCGAGAAGCTCGCTTCCGAAGGTTGGCAGAGGCAGAGCGTCCTCTCGGAGCCCCGGCTCTCGGAAGCCGTGGAGCTCTACGAGTCTCTGGGCTTCGAGGTGCGCCTCGTGCCCGTCCTGGACGAAGGCGCGGCCGAAGGCCAGGGCGGCGCGTGCGTCTCCTGCTTCGGCGCCGACGGTGACCCGGGCCGTTTTCAGGTCGTCTACACCCGCCCGAGGACTGGGGGGACGGGAGACCCGCCGCCGGAGGCGTGACGGGAGACGGGGGGGAACTGCCACTGACCAGCTCTTTCCCGCGGACACGGCCGCAAGCAGGGCCCGGCGGGCTCGGGAGCGGCTACAGAAGAGGCTTACGGGTGCCCGCATCTGCGGCGACCCGCGACTTACATCGGAGGGAGGCACACGTGAGAGAACTGAAGGACATCGTCTTCGTCAGCGCAGTGCGATCGCCCATGGGCCGGTTCGGCGGCACCCTGAAGGACGTCAGGGTGTACGACATCGCTTCCTTCCCCATCCGGGAGGCGCTCCGGCGCGCCAACGTCTCCGGCGACGAGATCGATGACGCCATCATCGGCTGCTGCCGCCAGGCCGGCAACTACGTCAACCCCGCCCGCACCGCCGCGGCCAAGGGCGGCGCCGGGGCGAGCGTGCCCGGTGTGACGATCAACAAGGCCTGCCCGGCCGGGATGAAGGCGGTGAGCCTCGCGACCCAGCTCATCCAGGTGGGCCAGGCCGAGGTGGTCCTCTGCGGCGGCATGGAGAGCATGTCCACGATCCCCCACCTGATCCGCGGACAGCGCTGGAAGGGCTTCGGCCTCGGCCCCGTCACGCTCGACGACGGCTGGTCCGACTCCCACGACCCCATCGCCGATATGTCCATGGGCCTCACCGCCGAGGCGCTGGTGGAGAAGTACGGCCTCACCCGGGCCGAGATGGACCAGTTCGCGGCGGAGAGCCACCAGAAGGCCGCCAGGGCCCAGAAGGAGGGCCTCTTCGACGAGCAGGTCACGCCCGTGATCATCCCGGCCCAGGGCAAGACGCCCGAGGTGCGGTTCGAGAAGGACGAGTCGATCCGCTACGAGGTCGACGCGGCCGCCATGGCCAAGATCCCGCCCGCCTTCAAAAAGGACGGCTCCGTCACCGCCGGCAACTCCTGCGGGCTCACCGACGGCGCCGCCTTCCTCGTCGCCATGACCCGAGAGCAGGCGAAGAAGCGCGGCGCGCAGCCCCTCTTCTCCGTCGCAGGTTACTCCCAGACCGCGGTCGACGGCCGCGTCATGGGCGAGGGGCCCGGCGTCTCCATCCCCCGGGCACTCGACAAGGCGGGCATGAAGCTCTCCGATATGGACCTGATCGAGGTGAACGAGGCCTTCGCCGCCCAGATCCTCGCCAACGAGCGGATGCTCAACTGGGACCGGTCGAAGCTCAACGTCCACGGCGGCGCCATCGCCCTGGGGCACCCCACCGGCTGCTCCGGCGCCCGCATTCTCGTCACCATGTACTACGCCCTCAAGAACCTGGACAAGGAGTACGGGGTGGCCGGGATCTGCGGCGGCGGCGGCTCGACCATGGCGATGGTCATTCGGCGGGAAGCTTAGGACCCGAAAAACTCAGACCGGGCGGACGCGTCAGACCTGTCCGACGGGTCCGAACCCCTTTTTCGCGAGGAGCACAATGATCGATCTGAAAGGCAAAGTCGCTATCGTCACCGGCGGGACCCGAGGCATCGGGGCCGAGATCGTGCGCATGCTCGCACGGGCCGGCGCCGACGTGGCGCTCAACTTCCGCAAGCGCTCGGCCGAGGCCGACGCGCTCGTCACGGAGCTTGAGGGCATGGGCCGCCGCGGGCTCGCCGTGCAGGCGGACGTCGCGAGCTTCGAAGACGCCCAGAAGATGGTCCAGGCGGTCGTCGAGAAGCTCGGCGGCGTCCACATCCTCGTGACGAACGCCGGCATGAACTGGGACGGGGTCCTCTGGAAGATGACCGAGGAGCAGTTCGACCGCGTCATCGGCGTCGACCTGAAGGGCACGTTCAACTACCTGCGCGCCGCGTCTCCCGT
>JACRCS010000262.1 GCA_016218905.1 Deltaproteobacteria bacterium | reverse complement strand
GGAACGCCTCTACCGCGTTCTGGTCGGGCGCTCGGAAGGGGCTCGCTTCGTGGGGGTTGTAAGGGATCAGATTGACCTTGCAGCGTAGGCTGGAGAGGAGCTTCACCAGCCGGCGGGCATCCTCGGGGGTGTCGTTCACGCCTCCGAGGAGCACGTACTCGATCGTATACCGGGCCCGAGAAGGGAGCGGGAGCTCTCTCAGGGTCCCGAGCAGCTCGGCGATCGGGTAGCGGCGGTTGACGGGCATGATCCGGTCCCGAACCTCGTCGGTCGTGGCGTTGAGCGAGACGGCGAGACTCGGGAGCACCTCCTCCGGAAGTCGCTTCAGGGCGTCCACGAGGCCGCAGGTAGAGACCGTGAGGCGGCGCCGGGTGATGTTGAGTCCATGGTCAGACGAGAGCACGCGGAAGGCGCGCGTCACCGCCTCCAGGTTGTGGAGCGGCTCTCCCATCCCCATGAAGACCACGTTCGTGACCCTCGTCCCGGCCGGCAGGAGCGTCTGCGCAAGGAGCACCTGGCCGACGATCTCGGCGGCGGTGAGATTCCTGCGGAGGCCGCCGCTCCCCGTCCGGCAGAAGGCGCACCCCATGGCGCAGCCGGCCTGGCTTGAGACGCACTGGGTGAGCCGGTCCTCGTCCGGGATGAGGACGGTCTCGATGCGGGCGCCGTCGGCGAGCTCCAGGACGAGCTTTCGAGTTCCGTCCGTGCTCCGCAGCTCCCGCGAAACGCGCGGAAGGTCCAGGACAGCCTCTTCCCGCAGCTTCGCCCGGACGTCACGGGAGAGGTCCGTCATGGCGGCGAAGTCGAGCACTCCGCACTTGTAGATCCATCGCATCACCTGGCGGGCCCGGAAGGGCTTCTCGCCCAAGGTCTGGACGTACGACTCGAAGTGCGGGAGATCGAGCTCGAGGAGGTTCTGTACTAAAGTCATCCGGTTCCAACGGCGCCGGGCGCCAAGAAGCAGGAGAATTTGATCTTATACTCTGGCTCCGTACAGGGAGTCAACGAACGGCCCGAGAGCTTTTGACACATGGATCGCCTCCCCCGTATACTCGCCGCTCATGTCTCGCGCGGCCCTCCTCGCCCTCCCGCTCCTCGTCCTCCTCCTGCCGGAGTGCGCGTGGGCGTGGGGGCCCGCCACGCACCTGGAGATCGGGATCCGAGTCCTGGAGAACCTCGGCGTGCTGCCGCTCGTGCTCCAGGAGCTCCTCCGCTCGCACCCGCTCGACTTCCTCTACGGCAACATCGCCGCCGACATCGTCGTGGGCAAGCGTTTCACCCATTACCTGCGCCATTGCCACCGCTGGACCATGGGGCTCGAAGTCCTCGGCAACGCCTCCATCCGCTCTCAGGAGGCCTTCTCGTGGGGCTATCTCTCCCATCTCGCCGCAGACGTCGTCGCCCACAACTACTTCGTGCCCTACAAGACCATCCTGAGCTTCCACACCCGAGCCATGAACCACGCCTACTGGGAGGTGCGCTTCGACACGTACGCCCCTGACGAGGTGTGGAACATCCCGGCCCGGTTGAGCCGCACGACCCACCAGGGCAACGACGAGCTGCTGAAGAAGGTTCTCTCGCGGACGCTGCTGTCCTTCGAAGCGAACAAGGTGATCTTCAACAGCGTGGTGCTGATGGGCAGGTTCCGGAAGTGGCACGAGCTGATCCGGCAGACCATGGCGCAGTCCGCGGTCGCCCTGGAGCCCGAGCGGGTCGCTCGCTACACGGCTCTCAGCCTCGACGCCGTCTTCGGTTTTCTGGTGGATCGGGAGGAGGCGTGGTGCTTCCGGGCGGACCCGACGGGGTACGAGAGCCTCAAGGCCGCCTCCATCATACGGGCCCACCTCAGGCGGCGTTACCGCAGGGGCCACCTCTCGAGACAGGGATTCCTAGACACCCTCGCGAGGTACCGCCCGCACCTCGAAGCGAGCATCTACGCGGCCCCCAACGCCTACGAGCTGGTGGAGACGGCCCTGCCCCTTATAGAGGGGCAGGCGAGCGAGTAGCGATTGGCAGTCAGCGGCTGTCTGGACGAGATGGACGCAATGGACGTAGTGGACCCGGTGGACCGGCCGTCCACGAAGTCCATCAAGTCCACGAAGTCCATCAAAAGCTGACGACTACCCGCTGCTCTCTTCCAACACCTTCCTCGCCTCTACCAGCAGCTTCCCCGCAGTGGAGGTGCCGAGCCGGTCGGCCCCGGCCGCGAGGAGGCTCTGGGCCTGCTCGAAGGAACGAATCCCTCCCGCCGCCTTCACCCCGCAGCGCTTCCCGGCGACCTGTCTCAGGATCCGGACGTCCGCGATGCGGGCGCCCTCGGGACCGAAGCCGGTGGAGGTCTTGAGGAAGTCCGCGCCCGCGCCCAGGGCGAGGCTCGCCGCCTCCCGGATTTGCGCCGGCGTCAGGTAGCCCGTCTCCAGGATCACCTTCAGGACGCCCGACCCGGCGGCCCGGCGCGCCTCCCGGATCTCGCCCGAGATTGACGCGATGCGGCCGTCGAGGAAGACCCCCACGTTCATGACCAGGTCCACCTCATGGGCCCCGACCTCGAAGAGCTCCGAGATCTCCGCCACCTTCGCGCGGGTCGTCTGGGTCCCGAGGGGAAACCCGGCGACGCTTACGACCTTCACCGCCGTCCCCGCCAGCGCCTTGAGTGCCAGGGGGACCCGGCTCGGGGAGACGCAGACGGCGAAGAGCTCGCTCGCGGCGGCTTCGCGACAGAGCGCCTCGACCTGGTTCTCGCGGGCGCTGGGAACCAGCAGGGTCGACTCCAACGTTTGGCAGAACTCTTGAGGCGTCACGGTCAAAACCTCCTGGGCTGGAAGAGCGGAGACGAGAAGGTACCATCGGGACCGGACGGCCTCAAGGAGGCCGTTAAGGGTTTGGGTGTTAGGTGTTAGGCGTTACGTTTTAGGAGTAGCGCGCGGAGCACTGACGCCGACGGGGCTATGGATCTCCTAATCCCTAAGGCCTAAAGCCTAACACCTCGCGGGCGTCGGCCTTGCGCTGCCCCCGGAACCGGTACACTGGACGGGACCTGAGGAACCGGAGATACAACCATTCTGCCTGCGCTGCTCGACCCTTCCTTCGTGACGGACTTGTTCCAGGCGTTCGCGCTCTGGCGCACGCGGTTGCGGTCCACCGAACGCGCCTCCCGCGCCGAGGTGCTCGCGCTCCAGTCGCGCCGGCTGGCCGAGCTCCTGGAGCACGCCGCGCTCCGCTCGCCCCTGTACCGGCGCCGCTGGACGGGCAGGACGCCGACTCCGGAGAGCTTCGGGCAACTCGAACCGATCGACAAGGAGACCCTCCTCTCCCGCGGGTTCGACGAGGCCCTCACGTCTCGCGGCCTCTCGCTCGCCAGGGCCCGGACCATCCTCAGCGCCAAGGCGCCGCGCCAGAGGGGGAAGTACGTGGTGGTGACCACGTCGGGAACCACCGGACAACCGGCGGTCTTCCCGTACTCCCGCCGGGAGTGGCGCGAAGGCATGGCGTACACCCTGCGCAACGGCTCGTGGGCCGGCTGGGGCCTCCAGTCGGACGGACCGGTGCCGCTGTCGCTCCCGCGGCGGCCCCGGGTCGCGGGGCTCGGCACACTCAATCCGATCCACGTCAGCACCCAGCTCGCCGCGAGCTTCCGGACGGGGCTGATCCCCGACCTCACGCTGCCGGCCGGTCTCCCCCTGCCGTCACAGTTGAAGGCCCTCGACGAGTTCCGGCCCCTGGTGCTCGGCGGCTACCCTTCGGCCATCGGCCCTCTCGCCGAGGCCTCCTTGAGCGGTACCCTCTCCATCCGCCCCCGGCTCGTCTTCACGGGCGGCGAGACCGTCACGCCCGGGCTCCGGTCCCGCGTCCAGGCCGCCTGGGGGCTGGAGCTCTTCGATTACTACGGGACGACGGAGATGATCGCGATCGCCGGGGAGTGCCCGCTCCACAACGGCCTCCACGTGCACGAGGACGCGGTCGTCCTGGAGGTGGTGGACGAGAACGGCGCCCCCGTGCCGCCCGGTCGCCCCGGGACGGGGGTCCTGATCACGAGCCTCCTCGCGCGCACCCTGCCCGTCATCCGCTATGCCGTGAGCGACGTGGTGACCCTCTCCGACGAACCCTGTCCCTGCGGGCTCCCGTTCCGGCGCGTCGTCTCCATTCAGGGCCGCCGGGAGGAACGATTTCCCCTGCGCACTGTCGCCGGCGAGGCGGTCTTGGTGCACCCGTTCGTCCTCGAGTCAGCTCTCGAGGAGCTCGGCGGCGTCCGACGCTTCCAGCTCCGGCCCGACGGGAGAGGCGGCGTGCGCGTTCTGGTCGCCGGCGCGGACCTCGACCCGGCGATGATCCGTGACGCCCTGGAGAAGGAGCTGGCCCCGGCGGAGATCGATCCGGGAGCCCTGGAGGTGGAAGCGGTCGAGGACCTGGAGGTTCCGAGGGGTCCGACGGACAAGGTGCTGCGGCCGCGTGGCTAGGAGCCACGCGGCTGGGGTTGTCGGTCATCGGTATTCGGTTCTCAGTGTTTCCACTCAAGAAAACCGAAAACCGAGAACCGACAACCGAAAACCGCTTTATCTCCTAAAGGCCCACCCGCGCTCGACTTCCCTCCTCACCTCCGGCAGGAGGTACTCCAGATACTGGTTGAGGGCAGTCTCGGCGAGCTCGGGATCGTCCGACCAGCGGTCGAGGACCCAAAGGATGGCGCCGAGGCCCGTCACGTGGTGGGGGTTCACCTTGCCGCGGTAGCACTCTGCCAGGGCTCGAACGAAGTGGGCGGCGAGGGCGGTCCGCCCCTCCGGCGTCCGGATGAGCTCCCGGCACACGGCGGCGACCCGCGTCCCGTCGAAGCTGCGGAAGAGCGCCTCGAAGTCGCCGTCCGCCCCTCCCGGCAGACGTACCGGGCGGCTCTCCTTCTCCCGCAGGAACGCGGTCCAGGCGCCGACGAGCCGCCGGTGAGCGTCCTCATCGACCAGAGGCCGGAAGCGCTCGACGGCGTAGAGGGTGATCGTGTCGTGGAGCGCGACGATGCCGCCGCCGCTCACCGCCCGGAGCACGTCTTCCCGGCGTGGCTCGCCCCCGGCGTCGGGCCGGCCGTCCGCCTCGGGACACCTCTCGAAGCCTCCACGGCAGAAGTACTCGGCGAGGGCCACCAGGGCGGGCCAGGGCTCCTCCTCGGGACGCCTCAGGAGCTCGAGCAGGATGAAGGCGGTACAGGAGACCGAGTGTCCGAGCGTCTCCTGCAAGTAGCCCGACCCGAGGAGGAGGAGTCCTCGCGCCGCCTCGAGGCGGCCGCCTTCCCGCTGCCACAGCGAGAGGAGGACCGTGGCCGCTTCGCCCGGCGAACGCCGGGCCACCGCGGCCTCGAACTCCGAAAAGGCGGCCGGCTCCGCCGGCGTCGGCTTCTCGGGGAGGGAGAGCTTCGGCCGGAGCGCGAACTCGCCCACCTCGACTTCGACCAGGCGGGCGAGGTCCTCCTGCTCCAGGTCGGCCGCGAGCTCCCGGCAGATCCCGTGCAGCTTCGGAAAGTGGGGGTTGATGAAGGGCGGGTTGAGGATCCTCTGGGCGACGGGAAAGAGCTCGAGGTGGAGCTCCCAGGGCGATTCGCCGCACCGGATCGCGCTGGTGAAGAGCGCCGTCGCCGCCGCGGGGTCGGATGCCAGGATCGCCCCGACGAGCTCGTCTCCCACGGGCTTCCCTAGCTCCATTCCCGCCCTCCTCGGCGGCGCCTGACCGCCCTTTTCCTGCGTTCGGACTTTCGGAGAGCCTACCCTCCGGGCTCCCTCGCGTCCATCCCCCTCGTGCGCTCCACCGGAAGAAGGGGCGTCCGTAGCGTATGAGCGAAGGCCCTCGACAGTGGCTAAGGTGAGGGAGCCCTCGACTTGTGCCGGAGACGAGGGGAGTCATAATCGCACCCGCAAGCCGGGCCGAGGAGAGCGATGGGGCCGACGGAAAACGTTCTTTGGCACTCAGTGACCGTGGAGGCCGTCTTCGCCCGCCTGCGCTCGGGCGTGGAGGGTCTAAGTGGGGCCGAGGCCGCCCGCCGCCTCGCCGCCTCCGGGCCCAACGAGCTCCGCGCCGCGGAGGCGATCTCCCCGTGGAGAATCCTCCTCGGACAGTTCGGAAACGTCCTCATCCTGATCCTCCTCGCCGCCACCGCCCTCTCCGCCTTCCTCGGCCACGCCGTCGAAGCCGTCGCCATCGCCGTGATCGTGCTCTTCGCGGTGCTCCTCGGCTTCCTCCAGGAGTACCGGGCGGAGCGGGCTCTGGAGGCTCTCAAACAGATGGCCGCCCCCACCGCGACGGTGCTCCGCGACGGCAGGGAGGCGGAGCTGCCGGCGCGAGACCTCGTGCCCGGCGACGTGATCCTCCTCGCCGCAGGCGACCGGATTCCCGCCGACGTGCGTCTGATCGAGACAGTGAACCTGCAGGTCGACGAGGCGGCGCTCACCGGCGAATCCATGCCGGTCCAGAAGGACGCCTCCGAGCTCGCCTCGGAGGCGTCGGCCCTGGGCGACCGGAGGAACGTCGCGTATGCGGGGACGGCCGCGAGCTACGGGCGCGGCCGAGGCGTGGTCGTCGCTACGGGGATGGAGACGGAGTTCGGAAAGATCGCCAAGATGCTCGAGACGGTGGAGACGAGCAGGACTCCGCTCCAGGAGAACCTCGACCGGGTCGGGCGCATCCTGGCGCTCGCCGCCGTCGTCGTCGTGAGCGTGATCGTCGCCCTCGGCCTCGTCCGCGGTCAGCCGTTCCTGGAGATGCTCCTCTTCGGGACGGCCCTTGCGGTAGCGGTGGTGCCGGAAGCTCTGCCGGCGGTCGTAACGATCTCGCTCGCCATCGGCGTCCGGCGGATGGTCCGCCGCCGGGCGCTCGTCCGCCGCCTGCCGGCCGTAGAGACCCTCGGCAGCACCTCGATCATCTGCTCCGACAAGACGGGCACGCTTACGAAGGACGAGATGACCGCCCGACGCCTATTCGTGGCGGGGCAGTGGTGGGACATCTCGGGGTCGGGGTACGAGCCGCGAGGCGCCTTCCGCTGCGATGGGGCGGAGGCGGCGCCTTCGACGGCGGTACTGGCGCTCCTGCGGGGCGGCGTCCTGGCCTCGGACGCGAGCTTCGTCTGCGATGCGGCGGGGTCCCAATGCCGGGCCCTGGGCGATCCCACCGAAGCGGCCCTGGTAGTGGCCGCAGCCAAAGCGGGCCTCGACGAGGCGCGCGTCGAGGCGCAGTTTCCCCGCGCGGGCGAGATCCCGTTTACCTCCGAGACCAAGCGAATGACTACGCTCCACGAGGGTCCCCAGGGTCCCCTGGCCTTCTCGAAGGGAGCGCCCGAGGTGATCCTCGACTCTTGCCGGCACCTCCTCACGGCGGACGGCGAGGCTCCCCTCGACTCCGGGACCAGGGAGTCCGTCCTGGAGGCCGCCAGGGTCATGGGCGGGGAGGCGCTCCGCGTGCTCGCGATCGCGGCCAAGGCGTGCGACAGCCTCGAGGAGGCGGAACGGGAGATGACGCTCCTCGGGCTGGTCGGCATGATCGATCCGCCCAGGCCGGAGGCGAAGGCGGCCATCCGGACCTGCGAGGCCGCGGGCATCCGGCCCGTGATGATCACCGGCGACCACCCGGTGACGGCCCAGGCAGTCGCCCGGGAGCTCGGGCTCCTCAAGCAGGGCCGGCGGGTGGTGACGGGCCTCGAGCTCGACGCCATGAGCGAGGCCGACCTCGAACACCAGGTGGAGGAGATCGACGTCTACGCGCGGGTCTCGCCCGTCCACAAGCTGCAGGTCGTGACCGCCTTGCAGAAGAAGAGGCACGTGGTGGCGATGACCGGCGACGGCGTCAACGACGCGCCCGCGCTCAAGAAAGCGGACATCGGCATCGCCATGGGAATCACCGGGACCGACGTCACGAAAGAGGCCGCGGCGATGACGCTCACCGACGACAACTTCGCCTCCATCGTCGCCGCGGTGGAGGAGGGGCGGGGCGTCTACAGCAATATCAAGAAGTACCTGATGTTCCTGCTCTCGTCGAACATCGGCGAGATCTGCCTCATGGCCGGCGCGGCGCTCGCGGGGCTCCCCCTGCCCCTCTCCGCCGTTCAGATCCTCTACGTGAACCTGGCCACCGACGGTCTGCCCGCGCTGGCGCTGGCGGTCGACCCCCCCGAGCCCGACCTGATGCACCGGCGGCCGAGAAACCCGCGGGCGGGCATCTTCACGCGGCCTGTCATCTTCCTGACGGCGGCCGGCGGGCTCTGGTCGGCGGCGGTCAACCTGGCCCTCTTCGCCCTCCTGCTGAGGTCCGGCCGCCCCACCGAGCAGGCGATGGCGATGACGTTCCTGTCGCTCGTGCTGATCCAGTTCATCAAGGCCTACAACTTCCGCTCCGACCGCCTCTCGCTGCTGAGGCGGCCCTTCGCGAACCGCTGGCTCAATCTGGCCGTCGGCTGGGAGCTCCTGCTGCTCCTCCTGATCGTCTACGTCCCCGCCCTGGAGGCGATCTTCGCGACCCACGGGCTCAGGCCAACGGATTGGGCCCTCCTGGTGCTCCTGGCCTTCACCGTCGCCCCGGTGCTGGAGCTCGTCAAGTGGATGGGGCGACGCCAGTGGTTCGGGGTGGTCTCCTGACCACCTACCCGCCCCTACTGCCTTTTTCGCCCCCGGCTACCCTCCGTCCGGTATGGCGGCTCCTCCGGGTGCCGGCCTAGACTGACAGCCCGTATTCTGCCCCACCGGCCTCTTCGAACTCCCACAGGAGGGATCCGAACGATGAAGACCCCGAAGACGTCTCTTGCTTTGGCGGCTCTACTGCTCGCACCGCTCGTCCTCGGCACGGGGTGCGCGAAGAAGCAGCTCGTGTCTCAGGGGCAGGACCAACCTGGCGCGACTGCGGGCGCCCAGGCACCCGCGGGGAAGGACGCCGACGCCGCCGCGACCTCTCCGAAGGCGCCGGCCGCCACTCCGGAGGCCTCGAAGGCCGAGGCCGGCAAGGCCACTCCGCCCAAGGGAAGCGGAGCCCTGGAGCCCGCGCCCGCGCGCGCCGCCACCCCCACGGGCATCGCAAGCGCCACCACGCTGGGCCTCCAGCGGATCCACTTCGGTTTCGACCAGGCGGTCCTCACCCCCGCCGCGACCCAGATCCTCGCTGCTGACGCCAAGTACCTGAAGGAGAACTCGGCGGCCAAGATCCGCATCGAGGGTCACTGCGACGAGCGCGGAACGGTCGCCTACAACCTGGCGCTCGGCGAGAAGCGCGCCAAGGCCACGTACCAGCACCTGACGGATCTGGGCATCGATCCCGCGCGGATGACCTTCGTCAGCTACGGCAAGGAACAGCCCCTGGATCCGGCCCACGGTGAGGACGCGTGGGCGAAGAACAGGAGGGCGGAGCTCGTCCAACTCGGCAAGTGAGCACCGGCTCCCTGCCGTTCCGCCGGCAGGGTCCACGGAAGCCTGGCCGCGATCTCCTCAGTCTGTTAGAACAGGCGGGTCCCCAGGCGCGTGAGGGCACGTGGCAAGCGTCCCGTGTCCGGACGAAGGCGGCGCCCGGGGGGGAGATCCGGCGGATGAAACAGAACCGGAGGTACCGGACCTGGCCCGCGCTGGTGGTCGGGTTCGGCCTGCTGGTGGGGCTGAACGTCTTCTCGGCGTCTTGGGCCTACCACGAGGTAGCCCGAATCCACAAGGCCGTCTACTCCGTCTACCGCGCCTATCGCCAGACGGCGCGCGACCTGGCGGATATCCAGTCGAAGGCATTCCAGTCGGCGATCCTGCTGCGGGACTTCCTCCTCGCCCCCGCGAGAGAGGCCTCGCCCGACCGGCTGCGGGAAGGCCTGGAAGGGCTGCAGCGGGCGATCGAGCAGGACCTCGCGTCCCTGGAGCGGTCGGGCAACGCGGAGACCGTCCGCGCGCTGCCCGATCTTCGGGCGGAGCTCGGCGCCTACTGGCGTTCGGTGGAGCGGGTGCTCGATTGGTCGAGCTGGGAGCGCGTGGCGCTCAGCTCCTCGTTCCTCAAGAAGGAGGTCCTCCCTCGCCGCATCGCCGTCCTCTCGCTCACGTCCCGGATCGATCGGCTCGCCGAGGACAGCCTCCGGCGGGAACGGAGGCGGATCGAGACGAGCGGGGACGAGTATCTCCGCTCCCTCCAGCGCATGCAGATCCTCTCGCTCCTGCTCGCGTGCGGAGTCGCCTTCTTCAGCATCGTGCGGACGTCGCACCTCGAACGGCGGTCCCAGACGGAGCGGGAGCGCGCGGAGGAGGCCGAAGAGGAGCTCAGGAAGCTCTCCCAGAACCTCCTCCACGTCCACGAGGAGGAGCGCAAGGCGATCTCGCGGGAGCTCCACGATGAGATCGGGCAGAAGCTGACCGCGCTGAGGATGGCCATCGGCCGGCTCGACCGGATGCGCTCGGGCTCGGAAACCGACTACCAGGCGCAGGTGGCCGAGGCGAAGGAGCTCGCCGAGACCACGCTGAGGTCCGCGCGAGACCTGGCGATGGGCCTCAGGCCCTCGATGCTCGACGATCTGGGGCTCGGTGCGGCCCTCCAGTGGCAGGCGCGGGAGTTCTCCCGGCACGCCGGCGTACCCGCTTCGGTCGAGATGGAGGGGAACCTGGAAGAGCTTCCGGAGGCGGTCCGCACCTGCGCCTACCGGGCCGCCCAGGAGGCCCTCACGAACTGCGCGC
>JACRCS010000261.1 GCA_016218905.1 Deltaproteobacteria bacterium | reverse complement strand
CGAGCCCGGTGAGCGCCGGGGCCGAGAGCATCGGCGGGTAGTTGGGGGTCTGGACCAGCACGGCGTCGCCGGGCTCGCAATAGGCCCGGCAGGCCACGTGGAAGGCCGGCACCACGCCCGGCACCCAGACGATCCACTCCCTCTGCACCGGCCAGGCGTGCTTCTCCTCCAGCCAACGGCAGACGGCGGCGCGTCCGGGCTCGAACTCGTCGGGGAGCACGTAGCCGAAGACGCCGTGGTCGCAGTAGCCGCTCACGGCCTCGAGGACCGGGGGGGGTGCGGAAAAGTCCATGTCCGCCACCCACATGGGTAGGATGTCGCGCCCGCGGTAACGGTTCCACTTGTACGAGTGCTGCCCGCGGCGATCGACCACCCGGTCGAAGGGGTTGGTGCTCATGACGGCTCCCGCGCTCTTGTAGGATCTGGAGTGAAGAGCCTACGGGAACCGCCGGCGCCGAGTCAAACGTCTCCGCAGGGCCGGCGCGGTAGCGCGCGCCCTTGCGTTCCGTCCGGCCGGAGGAAGACTCCCCTGTCGCGTAGGATGATCCCGAGGAGAGCGCCGTGAGGGTCGAGCTCAAGTACGGACACGTCGGACTTCCCGTGGAGCTCCCCGAGAGCTCGAACTTCCTCGGGGTGCTCGCGCCGTCCGAACCGGAAGCGCTGCCGGACCCGCGCTCCGAGGTGGAGCGACGCCTCCGGGAGCCCATCGGGTCCGAGTCCCTCGCCGCCCTCGCCGCGGGCCGAAGCTCCGCCTGCGTGGTCGTCAGCGACGTCACGAGACCCGTGCCGAACCCGCTGCTGCTCGGCCCCATCCTCTCCACCCTGGAAGCGGCCGGCATTCCGCGGGGAGAAATCCTCATCCTCATCGCCACCGGGATCCACCGGCCTTCGACTCCCGAAGAGGTGGCTCGGCTCGTGGGTGCCGACGTCGCCCGGGAGTACCGGGTGCTCGATCACCTTTCGAAAAATCTGGACGACATGGTCGAGGTGGGCCGGGTGAGCGGCTCGGTCCCGGCCCTCGTCAACCGGCACTACGTGGAGCGGGACCTGAAGGTCCTCACCGGGTTCATCGAGCCCCACCTCTGGGCGGGCTACTCCGGCGGGCGCAAGTCGATCCTCCCCGGCCTCTCGTCGGTGGCGACCCTCCAGTACATGCACGGGCCCGAGATGGTGGCCCATCCCCGGTGCAAGTACGGAATCCTCGAAGGAAATCCCTTCCACGAAGCCGGCCTCGAGATCATGAGGCTCGCCGGAGCCGACTTCCTCGTCAACGTCACGCTGGACGCGAAGAAGCGGGTAACCGGCGTCTTCTCGGGTCATCCCGTGGAGGCGCACCTGCGGGGCTGCGAGTTCCTCGCCCGGCACTGCGTCCGGGAGCTCGAAGAGCCGCTCGACTTCATCGTGACGACGAACGCCGGCGCCCCCCTCGACTGCAACCTCTACCAATCCGTGAAGGGAATGTCGGGGGCCGCTCCCGCGGTGAAGAGGGGCGGCGACATCCTGATCGCCAGCGCCTGCTTCGAGGGAGCGGGCAGCCCCGAGTTCAGCGCGCTCCTCGAGGCCGTCGACTCGCCGCGCACGTTCCTCGAACGCGTCCTGGCGAAGGAGTTCTTCGTGCCCGACCAGTGGTGCCTCCAGGAGATCTACCAGGTCCTGCTCGAGCGAAACGTCTGGGTGTACTCGGAGGGCTTCACGGCCGAGGAGCTCGAGCGCTACCACTTCCGGCCGGTGCGGGACGTCGAGCAGGGGGTCCGGGACCTCCTCGTCCGCCACGGGCCCGAAGCGCGCTGGGCGGTCGTCCCCGACGGCCCCATGCTGATCCTCAGGCTTCGCAACGGCCCCTGAGAGAGGAGGAGAAGGTCGACCCCTGCAGGATCTTCTCGGCGAAGCGGCGCCGCTTCGGAGACCGCTGGGCCGGCACCGCGGTGGTCGACGACACCGGCCGTCAGTCCGGCGCGGGAGGGGCGGACGCCGGCAAGGCCGGCCTCACCTTGAGCGTGGTCTCCTTGCGGATCTCCACGGTGCCCGGTTTCGCGCCCCTGGGCTTGGTGACGAAGCGGGCGAGCGTGCAGGAGACCGGGACCACGCCGGCCGTGCGGGCCTTGGAGTGGTAGGCCGCGATCGCCGCCGCCTCCTTCAGGACCTCCCGGCTCGGCTCCTCGCCGGCTCGAGCCCTGAGCAGGACGTGGCTGCCCGGCATCCCCCGCACGTGGAACCACCAGTCGTTGGGAGCCGCCACCTTGAGGCTCAAGGCGTCGTTGTCCTCGTCCGTCCGGCCGACCAGGACGAGCCAGCCGCCGGAGAGCTCGTAGCGGTGGAGTCTGGGTTCGCGCATCAGGCTACGAATTCCGAATTCCGGATTCCGAAGTCCGAATCACGCTTTGGACCTTCGCATCAGGAGCGAGTTCGAGACCACGGAGACGCTGCTCATGGCCATGGCGGCGCCGGCGACGACCGGGTGGAGGAGCCAGCCGGTGAAGGGGTAGAGCACTCCCGCGGCGATGGGGATCCCCACCGAGTTGTAGACGAAGGCCCAGAAGAGGTTCTGGCGGATCTTTCGCAGGGTGTAGCGGGAGAGGCCCATGGCCCGGACCACGTCCCGCAGGTCGTCCTTCACCAGCACGATGTCGCCCGCCTCGATGGCCACGTCGGTCCCGGTGCCGATCGCCACGCCGACGTCCGCCTGGGTGAGGGCCGGGGCGTCGTTGATGCCGTCGCCCACCATGGCCACCTTGAGCCCCTTCCCCTGGAGCTCCGCGATCTCCCTCGCCTTCTCCGCCGGCAGGACCTCCGCGAGGACGGCGTCGATCCCGACGCTCTTTCCGATCGCCTCCGCCGTCCGCCGGTTGTCGCCGGTGAGGAGCACGGCCCGGATGCCGAGGCGCTTCAGGCTCGCTACGGCCTCGGCCGAGTGCTCCTTGAGGGTGTCCGCGACCGCGAGGAGGGCCTCCGCCCTTCCCTCGACGGCCACGCAGAGGGCGGTCTTCCCCTCGCCGTCGAGCCGCGCCTTCTCCGCGAGGAGGGGCGACGGGTCGACGCCCGCCTCCGCGAGGAACCGGTCGGTCCCGACGAGGACCCGCCTTCCCTCGACGCGCGCCTCCACCCCCTTCCCAGGTTCCGCCCGGAAGTCGGTAGCTCCGGGGAGGGCGATCCCCTTTTCCCGCGCGCCCGTGACGACGGCCTCGCCCAGCGGGTGCTCGGAGCCGCTCTCCGCCGCGCCGGCCGCCCTCAGGATTTCCGCCTCGCCTAGGCCGCCCCGGAGGACGACGTCGGTGAGCCGCGGTTCACCGCGCGTGAGCGTCCCGGTCTTATCGAAGACGACGGCCTGGATCTCGCCGGCCTGCTGGAGCGCGCCCGCGCTCTTGATGAGAATCCCGAGTTCGGCCCCCTTGCCGGTGCCGACCATGACCGCCGTCGGTGTCGCGAGGCCGAGGGCGCAGGGGCAGGCGATGATCAGGACCGAGATGAAGGCGCTCAGCGCAAACGCGAGGTCCTTGCCGCCGACCGTGATCCACGCCACGAAGGCGAGCGAGGCCACCGCGACGACGACCGGCACGAAGACGCCGGACACCTTGTCCGCGAGATCCTGGATCGGCGCCTTCGAACCCTGGGCCTCCTCGACGAGGTGGACGATCTGGGCCAGCGCCGTATCCGCCCCGACCCTCGTCGCCTCGAAGACGAAGCTCCCTGTCTTGTTCACCGTGGCACCGATGACGACCGAGCCGGGAGCCTTCTCGACCGGGAGGGACTCGCCCGTGATCATCGACTCGTCCACGGACGAACGGCCCTCGGTCACGCGGCCGTCCACCGGGATCCGCTCGCCGGGACGCACCCTCAGGAGGTCGCCCACTTCCACTTCCTCGGCCGGTATCTCCACCTCCTCTCCGTCCCGCACGACCCGGGCGGTCTTCGGCGCGAGGGCGAGGAGCTTCTTGATCGCCTGGCTCGTCTTTCCCTTCGCCACCGCCTCGAGAGTCTTCCCGAGGAGAATGAAGGCGAGGAGGAGCGCGGCGGTCTCGTAGTAGAGATGGCCGCCGCCCCAAAAGGTCTGGAAGAGGCTGTAGAGGTAGGCCGTACCGGTCCCCACGGCCACGAGACTGTCCATGTTGGGAGCGAGGTGCAGGAGCGCCTTCGTGCCGTTCCGGTAGAAGTTGGAGCCCGCCAGGATCACGGGCGTGCAGAGGGCGAGCTGGAGGAGCGCCATGGCGCGATGGGAGAGCCCGGGCACCGGCAGGCCGCTCATCTCGCCCATGGCCACGTAGAGGAGGGGCAGCGAGAAGAGCCACGCCGCCGCGAGTCGCCGCTTGAAGCTCCGCACCTCGGTCCGGCGGGCCTCCTCTTCGCCGTCCCTGCGCTCGCCGAGCACGGCCTCCACGCCGGCAGTCTTGAGCGCTCCCAGCATGGCGGAGACGCGGAGCTTCGCCGGGTCATAGCTGACTCGCGCGCGCCTGGCCTCGAGCTCCACGCCGGAGACCCCGGGCAGACCCCGGAGCACCGTCCCGGCCTCCGAGCTCCGTCCGGCGAGCGTCAGGTCGACCGTCCGCAGCTCGCCTTCTTTGCGGACGCCGTAGCCGGCATTCTCGACGGCGGAGACGAGGTCGTCGCGGGTGAGCTGGTCCGCCTCGAACTCGACGTACGCCTTGGAAGCCGCGAAGTTCACGGACGCGCGCCCCACGCCGGGGACTTTCCGCAGCGACCTCTCGATGGCCGCGGCGCAGGAGGCGCAGCTCATGCCGGTGAGGTCGAGCACCTCCTTGCCCCCGGGCTTCCCCCCGCCGAGACCCGGGGCCGGCTCGGCCTCGAGCTTCGCCTCCAGTCCGGCCCGGTAGGAGGCGAGCACCCCCTCCGGATCGGCGGCGAACTTCTCCCGGCAGCGGGGATTGCAGAAGTAGTAGCGCTCGCCGCGGTAGTCCCAGCTTCCGCCCCGGGGACTCGCCTCGTCCACCGTCATACTGCAGATGGGGTCGATGCTCTTTCCCTCTTCCGGCGCGGGCAATGCCGAAGCGGGCGTGGAGGAGACGGGAGCGACGGCGGTGTCGGACATGGTGGGACCCTTCAGACGAGATGTCGAACGAGAGCGCTCAAGTATTTGGATGCTCGGCGGGGCGAATTCGTCACCAGCACGACCAGCACGTTCCGTGCCGAGGTCCGTCAAAGCGCCCAAGATCCCATTATCCCGCATCATGGCCCTCGCACCGCCACACCGCCCTTGACACGCCCCGCCCGGCGCTGGCATGGTGTTCTCTCCATGAAACAGAGTTCTGCACACAAAACCGAGCGCCTCCCGCCTACCGGCTCGGAACCCCGCAAGCCGGCGTACGGCAGCCTCGTTCCCGCGGTCGAGCAGGCGTCGCGGATCCTGTTCCAGCTCGCGGAGAGCTCCCGCCCCGAGCTCTCTCTGACCGAGATCTGCGCGGCGGTGGGCATCCACAAGAGCAAGGGTTACGCGATCCTCAATACGCTCATGGACGCGGGGCTGGTGGTCCGGGACGCCGATACGAAGGCCTACTCCCTCGGGCTGGGGCTCCTCTTCCTGTCGCGGGCCGCGCTCGACAAGACGGACCTTGGCCGCGCAGCGAAACCCTACCTGTCCGAGCTCGTCGCCGCAACGCAAAGTACGGCCCTACTCGGTATCGTGAACGGCGAGCGGCTCTTCGTCGCGGCCAAAGAGGAGGCGAGCGCCGGCATCGGCATCACGATCCGCGTGGGCCAGCGGTACCCGCTCACGTGGGGCGCCCACGGCAAGACGATCCTCGCGTTTCTGCCGGCTGAAGAGAGAGAGCGGCTGCTCGAGGATTCCGAGCTCCTCTTCCTCGGCGACGCGGCGGGAGAGCCTGACCTCGAGCTCGTGCGGAAAGAGCTCGAGAGGGTTCGGGAGAGGGGCTACGGCGTGGACGTCGGCGTGATGCAGGCCGGCATCCAGGCCGTGAGCGCGCCCATCCTCGGCTCCCGATCGCGACCGGTGGGATGCATCGTGATCCTCGGCACCTTCCCGCCCACGTCGGCGGAGGGCTATGGAGAACGGGCCGCAGCGGTGGCCCGGGAGATCAGCTCGCTCCTCGGCCCGACACTGGAGCGGATTTACGGAAGGTCGGGGCCGCGTCACACGGACTAGCACGGACCTTCACGGGCGAACACGGACCGGGTGTGTCGGTGGGCCTTATGGGAGTGGTCTCCAGACCACGATCACGGCCGCAGGCCGACCGGGAAAAGCATCGCGGCTTGGAAGCCGCTCCCACGGACGGGGGTACTTGCCCGAGGCTCGGCATCCTGTGGGAGTGGTCTCCAGACCACGATCTCGGCCGGAAGGCCGACCGGGAAAAGCATCGCGGCTTGGAAGCCGCTCCCACGGACGGGGGCACTTCCGTGTTTGTCCGTGCCTGTCGTCCGTGCTCGTCCGTGGCAGTGCGTGCTCCTGTCACGCATCACAGGTCACGCGTCACGGCTCTTCGTGTAGAGGACTCCATGCCCCCGTTCCCGTACTCGAACGTTCCCAGAGAGATGGCGGTCTACGGCTTCGACTCGGTCGTGAAGAGCCACTGCCGCATGTGCCACGGCGGCTGCGGCGTGCTCGTGTACGTGAAGGACGGGCAGGTGGCGAAGATCGCGGGGGATCCCGACTGCCCCATCAACCACGGCACACTCTGCAGCAAGGGGATCGCGTCGACCCAGCTCGTCTACCACCCGGACCGTCTCACGCACCCGGTCAAGCGGGTCGGACCCAGGGGCAGCGGCCGCTGGGAGCGGATCTCCTGGGACGAGGCCCTCGACACGATCGCCGAGCGGATGCTCCGCTACCGGGCCGAACACGGGGCCGAATCCGTGGTGCTCGGCTACGGGACGGGGCGCGAGAACGAGGCGGTCATCTACCGCTTCGCCAACCTCTTCGGAAGCCCCAACGTCCTCACGGCAGGCCACTTCTGCTACGGCCCTCGCATCGCCACGACGATCCTCACCTGCGGCTCGAACCCGATCGCCGATTACGAAAACTTCCCCAAGTGCATCGTCGTCTGGGGGAACAACGTCGTCATCTCGAATCCGGACTGCTACAAGGGCGAGTCCTTCTCCCAGGCCCTCAACGCGGGCGCGAAGCTCATCGTCGTCGACCCGCGCCTGACCCGGGCTGCGGCGCGGGCCGACGTCTGGCTCCAGTTGAGACCCGGCACGGACACTGCCCTGGCGCTGGGCATGGCGAACGTGATTGTGGAGGAGGGCCTCTTCGACCGGGAGTTCGTCGAGAAGCACGTCCACGGCTGGGAGGCGTTCGTCCGCCGCGCCGGGGAGTACCCGCTGGACCGGGTGGAGCGGATCACCCGCGTCCCCCGGGAGAAGATTGCCGAGGCGGCGCGCCTCTACGCGACCGTCAAGCCGGGCGTCATCCAGTGGGGCGTCGCCATCGAGCAGCAGGTCACCTGCGCGGACAACAACCGCGCCCTCCTCGCCCTCATGGGGATCACGGGGAACATCGACGTGCCGGGCGGCCAGGTCCTCTTCAAGCCGCCGAAGATCCGGAACGTCGCGGAGTTCGGCGCCCACAAGGCGCTGCCCAAGGAGCAGGCGGCGAAGCGGCTCGGCGGCGAGCGGTTCCGGCTCGCGGGCAACTTCGCGATCATCAACCCCAAGTACGTTTGGGAGGCCATCCTCACCGAAGAGCCCTACCCCGTAAAGCTCCTCTTCCTGATCAGCTCGAACCCCCTCGTGAGCCGCGCCAACGGGCGGGAGATCCGGCGGGCGCTGGAGAAGGTCGACTTTCTGGCGGTCGCGGACTTCTTCCTCACCCCCACCGCCGAATTGGCCGACGTCGTCCTCCCGGCGGCGACGTGGCTCGAGATGGACTATCTGGGCGACTTCTGGAAGCGGCACGGCTGGGTCCTGACGCGCCGCAAAGTCGTTCAGATCGGGGAGTGCCGCTCCGACCACGAGATCCTCAACGATCTCGCCCACCGGGTCGGCCAAGGGGAGCACTGGTGGTCCACGTTCGAAGGCGGACTCGACCACATCCTGGAGCCGATGGGGCTCACGTGGCAGGAGTTCAAGGAGCAGGACCGGATGAGGGGGGAGGTCCGGTACCGGAAGTACGAGGAGAACGGCTTCTCCACCCCGACGCGCAAGTTCGAGCTCGCCTCGACGCTCCTGGAGAAGTGGGGCTATGATCCCCTGCCGCAGTTCCGGGAGAACCCCGAGAGCCCCGAGAGCGCGCCGGAGCTCCTCTCCGAGTTCCCCTACATCCTGATCACGGGGGCGCGGCAGCCCGGCTTCTTTCACGGCGAGAACCGTCAACTCCCCTGGACGCGGGAGCTCCACCGGGACCCGGTGGTCGAGATCCACCCCGAGACCGCTGCAAAAGAAGGCATCCGGGACGGAGAGTGGGTGGTCATCGAGACGAAGCGCGATAGGATCCGCCAGCGGGCGAAGCTGACGGAAGGGCTCCGGCCCGACGTCGTCGCCGCCCAGCACGCCTGGTGGTTTCCCGAGAAGAAGGGCAAAGGGCTCGGTTGGGACGAGTCGAACGTGAATCTGCTCATCGACAACGCCTACGAGCACTGCGACCCCGCCATGGGCGCAACGAGCATCCGGACACTGCTGTGCCGCATCCGGCCCGAGGCCGGATGCCGTGACAAGGAGGACCGCGTGACACGTGACCAGTTGCCGCAGATGACTGCCGACTCGGAACCTCGATTGCCGTCGGACGCCTCTAGGTACCCGGCTCCCGGGCGGGCCCCTCTCCTCGACTCCGCGCGTCACGCGGAAGCCGGTGATCGCTCCCGCGCCTCCTGCGCTCCGCGATCCGAACCCATCCTGGGCCCTGATCGCTCCCGCGCCTCCTGCGCTCCGCGATCCGAGCCCATCGTGGGCTCGACGCGTTACTCCTTGCGCATCGCGCAAGGGCTCTGTTGGGGCTGCAAGACCTGTGAGGCGGCCTGCAAGCAGGAGAACCGGCCGCCCGACGGGGTGAAGCTGATCCGCGTGGAGGAGGACGGGCCGCGGCTCGCGGGGGGCAGGTGGCACTTCGAGTTCGTCCCGAAGCGCTGCGCGCACTGCGAGGCGCCGGCGTGCGCCGACGCGTGCTCCGCCGGTGCCGTCTGGAAGCGGCCGGACGGCCTCGTGATCCTCGACCACGAGGCCTGCGAGGGCTGCCGGGCGTGCCTCGAGGCGTGCCCCTACGGCGCGATCGCCTTCGACGAGTCCTCCGGGGTCGCGCGGAAGTGCAACCTCTGCCACCACCGGATCGACAACGGCCTGCTCCCGGCGTGCGCCGACAACGTCTGCCTTGCCCACTGCATCGAGTTGGAGGAGAACCGATGAGCACGTTCGAGAACGCCGAGCGGATGTCCCGGGACGAGATGGTCGCGGTACAGTCCGAGCGGCTCCGGGCCCAGGTGCGCCACGCCTACGAACGGATCCCCTTCTACCGGGACGCGCTCGACGCCCGCGGCGTCCGGCCCGAGGACGTGCGCTCCATCGAGGACGTGCGGCTGCTTCCTTTCACGAAGAAGGCCGACATCAGCGCCCACTACCCCAACGGGCTCCTGGCCGTCGACCGCAGGGAGACGGTCCGGGTCCACTCCTCCTCCGGCACGACCGGGAAACCCATCAACGTCTTCTACACCCGGCGGGACCTGGACAACTGGATCGGCTGCGCCGGCCGGCTCCTCCGGATCGCCGGGGTCGAGTCCTCGGACGTGTGCCAGATTGCCTTCCGCTACTCCCTCTTCACCGGCGCCTTCGGCCACCACCGGGGTGCCGAGAGCGTGGGCGCCACGGTGATCCCCACCAGCTCGGGGCAGACGGAACGGCAGATCGTAATGATGCAGGACCTGGGGACGACGGTCCTCCACTGCACGCCCTCCTACGCCGTGGTGATCGCGGAGAAGCTCGAGGAGCTGGGGCTGAAGAAGGGCGACCTCTCGCTCCGGCTCGGCATCCACGGCGCGGAGCCCATGTCCGACCCCCTGCGCGACGAAATCCAGGACCGCCTCGGAATCCGGGTGGCCCGGGACTACGGCCTGACCGAGCTCGGCGGTCCCGGCGTCTCCATCGAGTGCCCCCACCAGAGTGGCTATCATCTGAACGAGGACTTCTTCTACCCGGAGATCATCGATCCCGAGTCGGGCGAACCGCTGCCGGAAGGAAGCCGCGGCGAACTCGTCTTCACGAGCCTCGCCAAAGAGGCCTCGCCGCTCCTGAGATACCGGACGAGGGACATCTCCTTCCTCACCACCGAGCCGTGCGCCTGCGGCCGGACGCTCGCCCGCCACGGTCCCATCCTGGGCCGCAGCGACGACATGCTGATCATCGGCGGCGTGAACTTCTTCCCCTCCCAGGTCGAAGCCGTCCTCCTGGCGTTCGACGAGGCCGCGCCCCACTACCTGATCCGGCTCCGGGAGGAGAACCGCCGGACCCAGGTCGCGGTCGAAGTCGAGGCGGAGCCCGCCTTCTGGGCCGCGAGAACGGAGCGCTCGCTGGCCGACGCGAAGAAGCGGATCGAGGCGAGGCTCAAGGACCTGATCGGCTTCCGGATCGACGTCACGCTGGTCCCCCCGCAGACCGTCGCCCGGTCCGAAGGGAAGGCGAAGAGGGTGGTAGACGAACGACGCTGACGCGTCCGTTGTCGGTTTTCGGTTTTCGGTTCAACCGACGACCGAGAACCGACGACCGACAACCGCTCTCAGACCCAATCCAGCGTCCTCGACACCGCCTTCTTCCAGCGGGCGAAGCCTTCGGCTCGCGCTTCTTCCGTGCCAGTGGGCGTCCACGTCTTTCCAGCGCGCCACTTCCCGCGGAGCTCTTCGATTCCGCTCCAGAACCCCACGGCGAGCCCCGCCGCGTAGGCAGCCCCGAGCGCGGTCGTCTCCGCCAGGACCGGTCGGACCACAGGCACCGCGAGCACGTCGGCCTGGAGCTGCATCAACAAGTCGTTCTCCACCATGCC
The DNA here is from genome assembly GCA_016218905.1 of Deltaproteobacteria bacterium. Next base: position 17,629 of record JACRCS010000261.1, on the reverse strand, counting down.
GCCGTCCACCTTGAGCGCCGCGAGCTCGACTCCCGAGTCCGCCCGCATCGCCTCGAGTATGTCTCTCGTCTGGTACGCGGTCGCTTCGAGCGCCGCCCGGGCAAGGTGACCCTTGCCCGCGTACCGGGTGAGCCCGAGAATCGCGCCCCGGGCGTCGCTTCGCCAGTACGGGGCGAAGAGGCCGGAGAAGGCCGGGACGAAGTAGACGCCGCCGTTGTCCTCGACCGTCCGCGCGAGCGACTCCACTTCGGCCGAGGTGCGGATCAGGCCGAGGTCATCCCGAAGCCACTGGACGAGTGCGCCGGCGATGGCCACGGAACCCTCGAGCGCGTAGACGATCGGGTCGGAGCCGAACTGGTAGCAAGGGGTCGTGAGGAGCCCGTGCGTTGAGGCGACGGGCCGGGTACCCGTGTTGAGAAGAAGGAAGCAGCCCGTACCGTAGGTGTTCTTCGCCTCGCCCGGCTGGAAACAGACCTGGCCCACAGCCGCCGCCTGTTGGTCTCCCAACGCGCCGCACACGGGGACCCGGCCTCCGAAAGGACCGTCCTTCTCCGTCAGGCCGTACGGTTCAGGGGAGCTCGACGGCCGGATTGCGGGAAGCATCGCGAGGGGAACGCCCATCGCCTCGGCGATCTCCTCGTCCCAGCTACCCTCGAGCCTCATCAGCAGGGTACGGGAGGCGTTCGTCGGATCCGTGGAGTGCGTCCCCCCTCCGGGGCCGCCGGTGAGATTCCAGATGAGCCAGGAGTCGATCGTGCCGAAGAGGGCGTCCCCGCGCTCCGCCTCCTCCCGCAGCGATCCGATACGGTCGAGGAGCCAGCGGATCTTCGGCCCCGAGAAGTAGGTCGAGAGCGGCAGGCCGACCCGGGGCCGGAAGCGGTCCAGCCCTTCGCTGGCTGCGAGCTCGCGGCAGAGCGCGTCCGTTCGCGTGTCCTGCCAGACGATCGCGTTGTGGTAGGGCTTGCCGCTCCTCCGGTTCCAGACGACCGTCGTCTCCCGCTGGTTCGCCACGCCGACGGCCGCGATCTCCGCGCTCCGGGCGCCGGCGGTCTCCAAAGCGGCGCGGACCGTCCGGCAGGTGCGCTCCCAAATCTCCAGCGGATCGTGCTCGACCCAGCCCGGCCGGGGGTAGAGCTGCCCGTGCTCGAGTTGGGACGAGGCGGCCACTCTGCCTGCCCGGTCGAAGAGCATGCAGCGGGTACTCGTCGTGCCCTGATCGATCGCGGCAACGTACTTGGACATCGCACCTCCCTTGACCGCGCTGATCCCTGTTGCGCTCTTCCGAGCCGGTATACGATCATGCGATACTGTCTCGGCGGGGGCAAAGCTCTGTCAAGGAGGTCGTCGAGCTTGCCATGAAGAAAAGCATTCAGAAGGCCCCAGTCCTCAAAGACCGCATCCCGACCGCAATCTCCCTCCCGGAATCCTTCCTGGAATCCATCTTTACCGGTTTTTCCGTCATGCGAGACGGGCGCGAGGTCGTCTGCATCCGGTACAGCATGGGGTCGGAGGAGAAGCGCAGTTTCCTGCCCTTCTACGACCACCGCCCCCAAGTCATCGCAGCGGCCAACTCGTTCGACCGCGACCCTTCCCCGCCGAACGCGCTCGAACTGCTGAAGGCGCTCGGCTCGGCCGCCGAGGTGGAGGTCAAACGGCGGGCGGTGGCCGGCGAGGCGAGCTTCTTCGTCAACTTCTGGCCGACCGACGAGCGCTGGCCCGAGATGGTCCTCTCGGGCACCGAGAACGACCTGAAGCCCCACGAGCTGGAGAAGGGCCTCTCCGCGAGCGGAACCGAGGCGCTCTGGTACTGGGTCGGGATTCTCCCTCTGGAACGGGACGACAGAGGCGATCGGGGCCTCAAGGTGGTCCACATCTCCCTGATCCGGAGGCCCGCCGAAGCGCCTTCGCGGGGTGAGGGCCGCAGAGGGACCGAGCGCCGGCGCCTCCGCTGACGGCGCCGGCCTAGCGTCCCGTTTGGGTAGTCCTTGCCCGAAGGGCCGGCTCTTGACTGACGACTGAAGACAGATAACCCATCCGGAAAGGCACTTTCCGGATGGGTTGTCACTAGCGCCGGCTTCTCTTTGCAATCTCTCCGCAGACGAGCGAGAACCGGCGCACGACCGCTCCGGTCACTCCGGCGTCCAGTGCGAGCTCCCCCAGCTCGCGCAGGGAGAAGGCGCGGCGGGCCGAGGCGGGGCCGTCGTGCCGCGTCAGGGCGTTGGCCGAAAAGACGCGGGTAGCGGCCGAAGCGAGCCAGACGAGGGAGCGACTGCGCACCAGGTCGCAGAGGATCCAGCCCCGGCGGGCGATTGCGTCCATCGTTCGCAGAAGCTCGAGGGCGTCGTTGCGGCTGAAGTGGTGCAGGCTCATGGAGCAGGTGACGAGGTCGAAGCTTCGGGCCGGGAAGGGGAGGCTCCGAACGTCGGCTCGGCAGTAGAGCGGCGCGCCCCCGGACCGCCGAGCCACCTCGAGCACCGTCCGGTTGCAGTCCAGCCCGACGACCCGCAGCGTCCGCCCGCGAGCGGCCGCCCTCGCGTGCAAGGCCCGGGGAAGCCAGCCCGAGCCCGTTCCCAGGTCGAGCACCGTCAGGGGGACGTCGGGCGCCTCCACGCGGTCGGCAAACGACAGCACGCGTCGGCGCACGCCCAGCACGGCGTGCGCCCGCTCCATGTCCCGGAGATTGCCGGAGACTTCGTCCAGCGGCCACTCCTGCTCGTCGAGCAGCTCCGGCCGGCATTCCCGCTCGCTCATCATGGGATCGGGGACGAGCTTAGCACTAACAGGATCCTGAAAAACCCCCCATGGGTTTTTCAGCAACGGGTCCGCCGGCAGAAAAGCGCGAGCGCCGTCAGACCGGCTGAGAGGATGGCGAGGCTTCCGGGTTCGGGTACGGGCTCTCCCGGCGGAGGTGGCTCCGGGGAGTTGTCGCCGGCCCCGGGGGGAGGCAGTCCGTGTTCGGGCCAGAGGACCGGGTCCTGCGTCGGGATCGAGAGCCAAGGGAGATCGCCGCCCCAGGCAGGCGGTACCCCGACCGGAGAGGCGGCCATTCTCGCGGCGACGTCGGGAGCCTCCGGGGCATGCGACGGCTCCGGGGGCCGCTGGTTGGGAAGCGTCTGCCCGCCGAGCCCACGTTCAGCGGGCGGAAGCTTGGCGGCGGAACGGTGGACCGGCGCGCGGGCTCGCTCCTCCATCGCGACGAGGGGCCCCACGATGCCCCCCCAGGGCTCGTCCCCGTAGCAGGCCGGTAGCAGGGCCAAGCCGCCGGACGACAGGAGCGTCCCGAGGCCGCCCCACCGCCCGTCGGCGTAGCAGGCCGGCAGGAGCTCCCCTTCATCCAGGCCCAGGCCCGTGCCGAGACCGCCCCACCGCTCGTGCGCCAGGGCCGGCACGGGTTGGCGGCGATTCTCCCCGTCGGGTATCCAACCCCTGGAGCTGCCGTACGCCGTAGCGTCCTGGCCGCGCGACCGCGAAGGGCCGAGAGCTCTCTTCGCCGCCCTTTGGCCGCCCGGCGTCACCCGTCCGGCCTCCGGCACACCCGCGCCGGCGCTCACACCGGGTTCGGTGGCTGGCTGAGGAGCGCCCGAAAGGGCGCCCTGCGCGATGGCCCCGGAAGGAGCGTCGGGCGTTCGCGGTGCCGGCGCGGACAGGTAACCCGGTGCGAGGTACAAGAACGCGCCTGCGACCGCGCCAACGGCCGCCGAGTGTTCGGTCACTACGCGAAGCATGCTCGCTCCTCCCATCGAAGGAAGAAGGTACCTCGACGGTCGGGCTGCAACATTCGCGCCATGGTGAGGAATACGAGGTGCGCCTGCCGGCACGAGGAGGGTCGAGCAGTGGCAAAGAGGGAAACAGCGGTGCCGGAGGAGGGCAATACCTGCCACCCTCCTTCCACTAGAGAGGCACGATTAGGACATACTAGGAAAAATAATTCCCACTTTGGCGCGCCTGCTACCGTTCCTACCTTCCCTCAACCCCGCTCGTAGCCGTTGGGGTTGGCCGACTGCCAGCGCCAGGCGTCGGCACACATCTCCTCCACCCCGCGCTCGGCGGCCCAGCCGAGCTCCTCCCGCGCCCTGGTCGGGTCGGCGTAGCAGATCGCGACGTCCCCCGGGCGCCTGGGCGCGATGCGGTAGGGAATCCGGCGGCCCGACGCCTTCTCGAAGGCGGCCACCATCTCCAGGACGCTGTACCCCCTGCCGGTGCCGAGGTTGTAGGTGACCACGCCCGGCTCGGTGGCGAGCTTCTCCAGAGCCCTCAGGTGTCCCACCGCCAGGTCCACCACGTGGATGTAGTCGCGTACCCCGGTCCCGTCCGGAGTGGGGTAGTCGTCGCCGAAGACGGAGAGCTCCCGAAGCCTCCCCACGGCTACCTGAGCGATGTAGGGAAGAAGGTTATTCGGGATGCCGTTCGGATCCTCCCCGATCCGGCCGCTCGGGTGGGCCCCCACCGGGTTGAAGTACCTCAGGAGCCCGACGTTCCACGCGGCAGACGAGCCCCGGACGTCCCGCAGGATCTCCTCGATGAAGAGCTTGGTGCGGCCGTACGGGTTCGTGGGCCCGAGAGGGAAGTCCTCCACGATCGGCACCCGGGCCGGATCGCCGTACACGGTGGCCGAGGAGCTGAAGACGAGCTTGCGCACTTCGTGGCGGTCCATCTCGTCGAGCAGGACGAGCGTCCCCGTCACGTTGTTGTGGTAGTAGCGGAGCGGCTGCGCGACCGACTCGCCCACTGCCTTGAGCCCGGCGAAGTGCACCACCGCGTCCAAGCGGTGGCGAGCGAAGACCCTCCGGAGCCCCTCGCGATCGAGGAGGTCCACCCGATGAAAGACGGGGGACCGGCCTGCGATCTCCCCGACCCGTCGCAGTGCCTCCTCGCTGGAGTTCGAGAGGTTGTCGACCACGACGACGCCGTGGCCCGCGAGGAGAAGCTCCACGCACGTATGGCTCCCGATGTACCCGGCCCCCCCGGTGACGAGAACTTCCATCCGCTACCTCCTCACTCCACCTTCTCGCGCCCACCGTACGTGAGATACGCGTCCCTCAGGCGCAGCAGGTGCTCCTTGAGGTAGGAGGGTGTGATGCGGTCGCGCCCGTAGAAGATCCGCTCGGTGTTGATCGTCGGCTGGAAGTTGATGGCCAGAGGGACGGGCGCCAAGAAATTCAAGGACATGTCCTTGGTTACGAGCGTCGTCTCCTGCGCGTAGTTGAACTCGTCGGTCCCGCGCACCTGGATGATCCGGGGCTTCATGTCGCGGCGCGGGGTGAGCGGGATGCCGATCTGGATGCCGGCCGCCTTCCATCGTCTCGGCGACCCCTCCTTGAGCCTCGTGTCCTTGTAGTAGAGCGATATGGACGTATCCCCGAAGAAGCGCTTCAGCTCGAGCAGGAGGCCCTTGTCCTCCGAGAAGAATTGGCCCACGTTCGCCTCGAGCGAGAGATCGAGGGGCTGATAACGGTACCGATAGGACGCGACGTAGGACTTCTTCGTCTTCTCGGTTTCCCGGTTTCGGAGTTGGATGTGTTTGAGGCGCACGCGGTGGTCTCCTTCGGGGCTGTGGGCCGCGACCTCGTTCAGGGTGCCGAACTGATCCTTCAGCACCATACCGCCCCCGAGGGTCGCCGTCACCGACGGAAGGAGCCTCACTCCCTGGAAGAGCATCACCCGGTCGAGCTTCGTCGGCTTGCGGGAATTCGCCAGGAAACCGTTCTCCTCGAACTCGTGGCTCCAGAGGAGCGGAACGTCCCAGCGCAGGGAGGTGATCGCTCCCTTCCACAGGTTCGTCTGCAGCTCGGGCTTGAGAGAGAGCAGGTACTCGAACGCGCTGAACTCATTGCCGAGGGTCGTGGTGAGTCCCGGCGCCAGGACGACCGACGACGTGAGGAAGGAGGAGTTCTCTACCGGACCCGGAACGGGCGACTCGGCATCCGGCCCGCCGTACGTGGCTTCGAGCGCGCTGCGGAGCTCGCCGGCGACCGTTGGATCTTCTCGGAAGCGGGAGAGCAGGTCCCGCGGCGCCGTCACGGTCATGATCCGGAGGTTTCGCTTCTTGATGACCGCGGTGATGAGATCCACACCGTCAGGCGCCGTCTCGGCCGCCTTGAAGAGCACGATTCCCAGGGCGTCGAGCTCGTTCCAGTTGTAGACGGCGTTGTCGTACTCGACCAGCAGGACCCTTTCCTGAATGCCGGCGCGGATGTTCTGGAAGCCGTGCGCGACCAGAAGGCGGCGCAGCTCGGAGATTCGCCCGTCGTCCTGCCCGCTCGGAGCTCTCGTCGGCCGCGGAGCCTCGCCGGTCGGCGAGGGGCGGCTCGTGACCTGCGATCCGGACGGTTTCGACTCGCGGCTCGCGACTCTTGGCTCGGCAGTCGCGCCGGCGCGGCTTCCCCGCTCCCGGTCATCGAGGCCGAGCGGGACTTGGAGGCCGAACGACCAATAGAACTTGCGGTCCTCGGTCGAGCTCTTGGCGGTGGCGTGCAGGCTCACCGGCCAGCGCCACAGGGGCGGAGAGACGAGCCGTACCCCGTACGCCACCTCCTCCTCCTCGCTGTGCTCGCCCCGGAGGTAGAGCCAGGAGAAGACGCGCGCCTCGATCCCGCCGAAGAGGCCCTCCATCCGCTGAGGGCCCCGGCCGTAGCCGACCGAAAGGCGGACCGGACCGAGCTCCTCGGACACGACGGCGTACTTGGCCTGGAAGAACTGCGCCCCACCGCTTATGTCCGACATGCCCGCGGCCACTTTGGGGACGAACGGCTTATCCGGAAGGGGAAGTTGGACCTTGAGGTTCGCGGAAAGGTCCCGGACGACCCAGCTCGTGGGGCCGAAGGGGGAGTTGCGTCTCGGCCCGTCTGCGTTCGAAAACCGGCCCCCGAACTCGACCCACGGGAGGAGCCCCAGCGTGACGAAGTAGTTGTCTTGGCGCGAAACCATCCGCCGGTCGAACTGAGACTCGATCTGGTCGGTCCACAGGAGGTACGCCGTCTTCTCCTTCGCGACCTCGGCGTTCGGCGTATTCAGGATCCCGGTGTAACCCTGAAACGAGAGGGCCTGGGGGAAGGTCTCCGAGGCGGAGACCGGTCGGCCGAAGCCCAGAGCGAGGGCGAGGAGCAGTACCGACGGAAGGCACGCGTTGCGAGGGACCGCCAGCGCCATGTTCTCTTTTCCGGTCGAGGGGGTTTCGAATTCGTCGGGAGAGGAATCTTGTGAGAAGGGAGAGAGCCCCGGCAGCGCGCCGGGGCTCTCTTCGATGCTGCGGGACTATTCAGCCCCGGTCCCGCCTCCGCCTCCGCCGGTACCGCCCGTACCGCCGGTGCTGCCGGTGGGAGCGACATAGACGTCGATGTACTTCGGCGTCTCGGCGTTTCCGGCCCCGTCCACCGCGAAGAAAGTGACCCTCGTGGTGCCGGCGTCGTCGATGACGAAGGGCACGGTGTATTTGGTGGATCCCGTCGTGGGCAGGGAGCCGTCCGTCGTGTAGTAGATGTCGGCTGGTTCGTCGGCCTTCAGCGTCACCTGCACCCCCTCGGCCACGGCCTGGGTCTTGGGCGTGGTCGTCGGCGGCTCGTCGTCCACCGGAGGCTGGACGTCCAGTGCTCCGCCGACCTCGGCGATCAAGTCGTCGTTGCAGCCCTTGAGGGTGGTCCGGGTGGCGGCGTCGAGGTCACCCTCCGACACGTTTGGCCCGTCGAGCGGGTAGGCAGTCACCATCGTGTTCACCGCGAGGGTGACGTTCGTTTCGATCGCGGCGGTAAGCGCGGCGGCGTCGACGACCGTGCAACCCCCGGCGGCCTCCACGTCCGCGATGGCGTCATCCGCGGCGGTCGTGACGAGGCTCGTGAGAGCCGCGGCGTCGTTCAGAGCAGCCGGATTCGCCACAACGGCGTCTGCGCACTTCTTCGCCATCGCCTCGATCATCGAAGCCGCGACTTCAGGGTTCTGCGCCGCGGTCTGCTGCAACGAGATCATCACCGCCTCCATCGCCTTCATGAGCACGAGGGTGGCGGGGTCCATCGCCGTCGTCACCGGGTTCGTCTGGGCCGTGATGCCCAGGGCGGCGCTCAATGCCGTCGGATCGGCGGCAACGGCCATCATCGAGCTCAGAGGCGACACGATTCCGGTGGTCTGTCCCGCCGGGAGCGGGGGGGCGAGCATCGTGATGCCGGGGTTTCCGTCGGCGTCGGTGCCTCCGGTGGAGACCAGCCGATACTCGCCGTAACCGGCGGGGACGTTGATGGTGAACGCGCCGTTGGCGTCCGTGAGCCCCGTGGCAGCCACTTCATCCACGTCCTTGACCCCGTTAAACGCAGGGCCCTTGTCGGCGTGGACCGTGGCGCCGGTGACCGCGGTCTGGACGACGCTTCCGGTGACCGTGGTCGGGGGAGGGGGAGGAGGACTGCCGCCGCCTCCGCCGCCGCCGCAGCCGCTGGCGATCAGTGCGGCCGAAAGGACCAGTGCCCCCGAGGCGCCCCGGAGGACGGAGAGGAAAGCCTTCTTCTCTGCCAAGACCTTACGCATGTACGCTGCCTCCTTCGTTCCCATTCGAGTGTACATTGCCCCTGCTGTCGCCAGAACTCGAGTGTCGCAAGAAGCCCTCAGCTACCTCCTTTCCTTTCCTGTCGAGAGATCGCCCTTTGGAGTTCGGAACGTCCAGGTCTCCGGCACGAGAGGATCCGTAACCTGTCCGTCGTTCCTCGCCCAATCTGGGGTCCCGCCGTTGACTTCGAGAGCCGGGAAAGAGCGGCTGGAGCCTCCAAGCTTCCCATCCGAGCCCCCCCGTTGTAGCGAATCTCAACCGCTGGCGCCAAGTCCGCCGGCGCGGGCAGTCGCAAAGCCGTTCCCTCTGCCTCCCAGGTCGACCGTTTGGTTTCGTGCACTCGAGCTCGCATCGGACTTGGTTCGGAGTCCGACCCGGCCCGAAGCCGTCGTTCCGAGCCGGGTTCACGCCCGGGCGCCCAAGGGCGCCAGCGGCGCGAAGAATCAAATCCGGAAAGGGTTCTCGGTCCGACCGGGCAGGCAGCCCGGGACCTCCTGCTCCTCTTTCGGCCGGAATATTAGATTAACTTTAGTGGAGAATGAAGAGAAATTAATTCCGCGGTGCTCCCGGGGAGGGGGCCCTCCTGGTGTTCAACACCCCATCTAAGACCCGCAAAGTCACACGTCTTACCTCCCCGCGGGAGAAAAAACACCCGGTCGCGTTAAGACCTGATTTCGTCTCAGTACCACCCCGGGCGAGAAAAGTGCCTAAAGATGTCCGAGGCGGCGCCCGATCCTTTGGGCTGAAACCGGAACGTCCTACTCGCTACTGCGTCAGAATTTGCTCTTGCTTGGAATGCGCCCCGCGCCGCGGGGGGCCCATGACCTCCGGATGGCGGGGCGCGTCTGCCTCTGACCTTGCCATTCCAGCTACGGACCAGGGGAACCGGATGACCAAAATACACGTCCGTCATCACACGTCGGAGCTGATGATTGCCCTGCGCATCCTGGATGCGCTCACCGTCGGGCTCGTCCTGCTGGCGCTGCTGAAGGTCCACCAGACCGGCACCAGCTTCGGGGCGAGCCTGCTCGGCGTTCGGAGCATGCTCATGACGCTGCTCTGCCTGGAGGCGGCCGGATTGTACCGGCCGTGGCGAGGCGCCCACTTGCAGCGAGAGATCTACACGGTGTTGGCCGGGTGGGGGCTGGTCGCCGCCGGCCTCCTTCTGATCACCGTTCTCACCGGCACGGAAGACCTCGTGCCGAACCAGGTCCTGCTCCAATGGCTGGTACTCTGCCCCTTCGCCATCGCTTCGACGCACGTGGCGGGGCGAGCCCTTCTCCGGAGGATTCGGGCGAGCGGTTACAACAAACGGCGCGCCGTCATCGCCGGAGCCGGAGTCCTGGGGACCGCGCTGGCAAAGAAGTTCAACGCTGCCCCCTGGGCCGGCATCGAGTTGACCGGCTTCTTCGACGACGATCCGGCGAAGGCAGGCCATACCTTCGAAGGATACAGGGTCCTCGGCAACCTGGACGAGCTCGCCTCCCACGCGGCGGCGAAGGAGACCGACATCGTCTACATGGCGCTCCCCATGCGCGCCGAGGCGCGAATGCGGCGCCTCATCGAGCACCTGAATACTACGAGTACGGCGGTCTACCTCGTCCCGGACATCTTCATGTTCGATCTCTTGGGATCCCGGCTCCACTACATTGACGGGATCCCCGTCGTCTCGTTGAACGAATCGCCTCAGATCGGCCCTGCCGGCAGCCTCAAGAGACTCGAGGACCTCCTCCTGGCGACCTTCGGGCTGATCGCCTTGGCCCCGTTGTTTCTGCTCATCGCGTTGCTGGTCAAACGGGGCTCCCCCGGGCCCGCGCTCTTCGGACATCAGCGGGTCGGCCAGAACGGACGAAGGTTCACCTGTTACAAGTTCCGGACGATGATCCCGAACGCGGGGGAGATCCTGCAGGACCTGCTGGCCAAAGACCCCAGGGCTCGGGAAGAGTGGGAGAAGGACCACAAGCTCCGAAACGATCCCCGGATCACGAAGCTCGGCCGCTTCCTCCGCAAGACGAGTCTGGACGAGCTGCCGCAGCTCTACAACGTGCTCCGGGGCGAGATGAGTCTCGTCGGGCCGCGCCCCATCGTTGAGGGCGAGATTGGTAAGTACGGCGTCTTCTTCCGCCACTACTCGCTGGTGCGGCCGGGGCTCACCGGTCTATGGCAGGTCTCGGGCCGGAATGACGTCACCTACGACGAGCGTGTCCGTCTGGACGTGGAGTACGCGAAGAAGTGGAGCATCTGGAACGACTTCTCGATCCTCTTCCGGACGTTCCAGGTCGTCCTGGCGCGGGAGGGGAGCTACTGAACCAGCCTTTGACTCGCGTACTCGGTCCTCCCGGAACCCGGCATATCATCGGGTCAAGGAGGAGGTAATTCGCTGGATGATCGAGGTCGTGCTCAGCCCCTGCTGGAGGTCGACGAGGGCCACCCTTCCGCCGTAGCTCTCCACCACGTCTCGTCCGACGACCTGCTCCAGCCGGTAGTCGCTTCCCTTGACCAGCACGTCCGGGCGCAATTCGCTGATCAGCTTGAGCGGGGTCTCCTCGTCGAACAGGATGACCATGTCGACCTCGGCCAGAGCCGCGAGCAGCGCCGCGCGCTCCTCCTGGCCCAGGATCGGGCGGTCCTTCCCCTTCAGCGCCCGCACGGACGCATCGGAATTGAGGCCGACGATCAGCTTTGAACCCTCCCTGGCCGCGGCTTCGATCAGCTTGATGTGCCCCGGGTGCAGGATATCGAAACAGCCGTTGGTGAAGACGATCCTCTCGCCGGAAGCCTGCCAGATCCGGACCTGTGCGACGACCTCGGAGAGGCTGAAGTGCTTCGGGCGGCCGGCTCTGCCGTCCGCCGCGAGGGCCGCCCGAAGCTCCGAAAGCAGAACCGGCTGCGTGCCGAGCTTTCCGACCACGACGCCCGCGGCCGCGTTGGAGACCTGGGCCGCCTTCGCCCAAGGCCATCCTGCCCCCACGCCCGCGGCGAGCGTCGCGAGCACCGTGTCCCCGGCGCCCGAGACGTCGAACACCTCCCGCGCTCGGGTACCGACCAGGAGCGGCTCTTCACCGGCTTGGAAGAGCGCCATCCCGGCCGAGCCCCGCGTGACGAGGAGGTGGTCGAGGTCGTAGCGCTGCCGCACGGCTTCCGCCTCGCGGATCAGCTCCTCGGTCGTGCCGGTAGGGCCGGATGCGACGGCCGCGAGTTCCACCGCGTTGGGGGTAACACAGCTCGCGCCCGCGTAGCGGTCCCACTCCCGCCACTTCGGATCGACGAGCACGGGAAGCGCGAGTGCCCTGCAGCGCTCGATGACGGTTCGGCAGACCCGGGGCTGGAGCACGCCCTTGCCGTAGTCCGACAGGATCACGGCGCGGACGCCGGTGACGACTTCCTCGAAGTCTCGGAGGAGCCGATCCAGAAACTCGCCGGGGGGGGCACCGCCGACCTCCTCGTCCACGCGCAGCAGTTGCTGCCCCTGGGCGAGGATGCGCGTCTTGGAGCTCGTTACCCGGCCGGGATCCCGCTGCAGGCGAGCCTCGATGCGAGCCTCTACCAGGAGCGCCGCCAGCCTCTCGCCCGACTCATCGTCGCCGCACAGACCCATGAGAATCGGACGGCACTCGAGGCCGCTCAGATTGTGGGCCACGTTCGCGGCCCCGCCCGGGGCGGCCGTCTTCTTCTTCGTCAACACGATCGGAATCGGCGCTTCCGGCGAGACGCGGCTCACGTCTCCCCAAAGGTACCGGTCCAACATGACGTCGCCGATTACGAGGATCGGCAGCCCCTGGATCCCGTCGAGGCCCAGTTGGCTCATTTCGAGACCTCCGAGGAGAGCTCTTGGTCGAGAAAGTCGGCCCAGAAGTGGAGGATGAAGATGTGCGCTTCCTGTACTCGGGCGCTCACCGGGCTCGTCACTACCACCGGATGGGTGACCTCTTCCTTGAGCGTGCCGCCGTCCCTTCCGAGGAGGCCCACGCTCTCCATGCCGAGGGCGCGGGCTTCCCGCACCGCGAGTCGAACGTTCTCCGAGTTGCCGGACGTGGAGAGCCCGACCAGGACGTCGCCGGGCTTCCCCAGGGCCTCCACCTGCCGCGCGAAGACTCTCTCGTAGCCGTAGTCGTTCGCCACGGCCGTGAGAATCGAGGTGTCGGTCGTCAGCGCGATGGCGGGCCAGCCCCGTCGCTCCCGCCGGAAACGGCCCACGAGCTCTGCGGCGAAGTGCTGGGAGTCCGCCGCGGAACCCCCGTTGCCGCAGATCAGGATCTTTCTGCCCGCGGAGAGCGAAGCCAGCAAGCGCCGGGCGATTTCGACCAGGGGCTGCTCGAGGGACGAGAGGCTCCTGAGGCAGTCGAGATGAGAGTCCAGGAGTGTTCGAAACATGCGACTCCTTCCGCGACGCAGGTGCTGGATCGTGCGCCTGCGCCCGCGCCGACGAGGCGTGGAGACGTCTCGATGGCCGCCGGAAAGCGATCGAGACCGAGGACGTGGCGGCCCGTGGCTTCTCGAGCGTCTTTATCTTGAAGCCCGCGCCCGAGAGCAGAGGTACCACGGGCGCCGATCAGGAGTTGCGCACCGCCGTGCAGAGGGTGTGCGCGATCTCCCGGACCGCGCCGGCGTCCAGGTAGGGCCCGAACGGCAGGCTCAATACCTCCCGACTCGCCCTCTCCGCCTGGGGGAAGTCTCCCGGCCCGTAGCCGAGACCCCGGAAGGCGCCCTGGAGGTGGAGGGGCCTCGGGTAGTAGATCATGGCGGGGACGCCGACCTTTTTGAGGGCCGCTTCTGCCGCCGAGCGTTCGGCCGCGGGAAGGCGGATCGTGTACTGCCCCCAGGCGGACCGCAGCCGGGCGGGCACAGCGGGCGCCCGAACGCCCTCTGCCCGGGAAAAGAGCTCGGTGTAGAGCCGCGCCACGTCCCGGCGCCGCTCCAGCTCTCCCGGAAAGACCTCGAACTTGGCGAGCGTCACTGCAGCCTGCACGGTGTCGAGGCGCGCGTTCAGACCGACGCGGACATTGTCGTAGCGGTCGCCGCCCTGTCCGTGGTTACGAAGCGACCGCATGGCCTCGGCCAGGTCGTCCCGGTCCGTGAAGACCATGCCGCCGTCGCCGTAGCACCCCAGCGGCTTGGCCGGGAAGAAGCTCGTCGCGCCGGCGTCGCCGAAGGAACACGCCCGCCGCCCGTTGTGCTCGGCCCCGAAGGCCTGCGCCGCGTCCTCGAGGAGGACCAGACCGTGTTCCGAACAGACGCCGGCGAGGGCGTCATAGTCCGCCGGCAGCCCGTACAGGTCGACGGCGATCACGCCCTTCGGGACGAGCGGCGCGCGCCCGGCTCCTGCGCCTCCTGAGCCCGCGGGATAAGCCCCCTCCTGGCGCCACCCCGCTCCTGCGCCTCCTGCGCCCGCGGGATAAGCCCCCTCCTGGCGCCAACGCGCGGCGGGTGACGGGAGTGGATGAACGGTCGGATCCCCCGCTTGGAGCGCGCGGACGGCCCGGTCGAGTTGGACCGGATCGAGGTTGTACGTCTCCGCGTCGATGTCGACGAAGACGGGCGTCGCGCCGAGGAGAGCGATCACCTCGGCCGTGGCGATGAAGGTGAAGGGCGTCGTGAACACGGCGTCGCCGGGGCCCACGCCGAGGGCCATCAGCGGTAGGAGCAGGGCGTCGGTGCCGGAGGCGCAACCGATCGCGTGCCTCACGCCCACGTACTCGCGCAGGGCCTCCTCCAGCTCTCCCACTTCGGGCCCCATGACGTACTGGCCGTGCGCCAGCACGCGCCGGATCCGCTCGTCGATCTGCCGCTCCAGCAGCCGGTACTGGGCCCGGAGGTCCACGAAGGGAATGCTCGGCGTCACGGGTGGGGCCCCGTCATCGGAGGGGAAGCCTGAGGCCCTGGCGGGGTCACGGCTTCTCCGCGTCTCGAAAGGAGGCCGCGCCCGCGTCCTTCGCCGAGACGATCGGCTCCCCTTCGAGGGGCCATTCGATCGCGAGTTCCGCGTCGTCCCAGCGGATGCTCCGCTCGTGTTCCGGTGCGTAGTAGTCGGTCGCCTTGTAGAGGACCTCGGCGACGTCGGAGAGGACGAGAAAGCCGTGGGCGAAGCCTTCGGGCACCCACAGCTGGCGCTTGTTCTCCGCCGACAGGCGCGCCCCGGTCCACCTGCCGAAGGTCGGCGAGCCTCGCCGCAGATCGACGGCCACGTCGAAGATCTCTCCCAGGACCGCGCGCACGAGCTTCCCCTGGGGCCGGCGGACCTGGTAGTGGAGCCCGCGCAGCACGCGGCGCACGGACCGGGAGTGGTTGTCCTGGACGAAGCGCCCGGAGATTCCCGTGAGCTCCTCCCAGCGGCGTTGGTTGAAGCTCTCGAAGAAGAAGCCCCGCTCGTCGCCGAAGACGCGCGGCTCGGCGAGGAGCACGCCGGGGAGAGGAGTCGCCGTGATTCTCAAGGGCTCACCTCGCCTCCGCGAGGACCCTCTCCAGGTACTCCCGGTAGGCGGAGTTGGGCATGGAATCGATGGCGCGGCGCAGGCCCTCCTGGCCGATGTAGCCGCGGTGGAAGGCGACCTCCTCCAGGCAGGCGATCTTCAGCCCCTGCCGGGCCTCCAGGGTGCCGATGAAGTGGCTCGCCTCGAGCAGGCTCATGTGCGTGCCGGTATCGAGCCACGCGATCCCGCGGCCGAGCCGCTCCACCCGGAGCTCTCCGCGCCGCAGGTACTCGAGGTTGACGTCGGTGATCTCCATCTCCCCCCTCGCCGAGGGCCGCAGTGCCCTCGTGATCTCGACCACCTGCTCGTCGTACAGGTAGAGGCCGGGGACCGCGTATTGGCTCCTCGGCTTCTTCGGCTTCTCCTCGATGCTGACGGCCCGGCCTTCTCCGTCGAACTCCACGACGCCGTACCGCTCGGGATCGGTGACCGCGTAACCGAAGATCGTCGCGCCGCTGGTGAAGGCCCCGACGATGCGGTCGAGGTTCATCCGCCCGTGGAAGACGTTGTCGCCGAGGATCAGGCAGACCCGGTCGCCCCTGATGAAGCGCTCGCCGACCAGAAAGGCCTGGGCAATGCCCTTGGGCTCGGGCTGCACTTCATAGCGGAGATCGATGCCCCATTGGCTTCCGTCCCCGAGGAGCGATTGGAAGCGGGGCACATCCTGGGGCGTCGAGATCAGGAGGATTTCGCGGATCCCCGCGAGCATCAGCGTCGACAGCGGATAGTAGATCATCGGCTTGTCGTAGACGGGCTGGAGCTGCTTGCTCGCGATGAGCGTCAGCGGATAGAGCCTGCTCCCGGCCCCGCCGGCGAGCACGATGCCTTTCCGGATCATTTCGACCTCGACACGAGCGGTCTTTGGTTATCCTTCATCCTTCCCTCAACCGCCCTTCCATATACCGGGCGAGGCCGTCCTGCCAGTGGGGCACCTCGGCGCCGGTGGCTTCTACGTACTTCTGCTTCGAGAGCACCGAGTACGGGGGCCGCTTCGCCGGCAGGGGATACTCTTGCGTCGGGATGGGGAGGAGGCGCTCCACGCGGACCGGCCCGCCCCGCCGGCGCAGGTGCGCGACGATCTCCCGCGCGAAGGTGTGCCAGCTGCAGGCGCCCTCGTTGGAGAAGTGGTAGATGCCTGAGGGCGGCGAGGCGCGATCCGCCCGGAGAAGAGCGAAGATCGCGTCCGCGAGATCGGCGGTGTAGGTGGGGCAGCCGACCTGGTCGTCCACGACCCGGAGCTCCTCCCGCTCTGCGGCGAGCCTTGCGATCGTCTCGACGAAGTTCTTGCCCCTCGGGCCGTAGAGCCAGCTCGTCCTCAGGACGAAGTAGTTCCGCAGGCCGCTCTCGGCGACTCTCTTCTCCCCCAACCACTTGGAGCGGCCGTAGGCCGAGGCTGGGCAGGGCGGATCCTCCTCCCGGTACGGGGTGCGCTTCGCGCCGTCGAAGACGTAGTCGGTGGAGAGGTGGAGGAGCGTCGCCCCGTGCTCCGCGGCGGCCTCGGCGAGGTGACCCGGCCCCTCGCCGTTCACGGCGGTCGCGAGCCGCTCGTTGGACTCGCACCCGTCCACGTCCGTATAGGCCGCACAGTTCAAGACCACGTGGGGCCGAAGCTCTCCGATCGTCCGGAGGACCCGTTCCCGGTCCGTCAGGTCGAACTCGGGGAGGTCGAGCCCGACGAGCTCGTACTCCGCCGGCGCTCTCCGCACGACGGCCGAAGCGAGCATTCCCTTGGCGCCTATGAGAGCGAGGCGGCGCGGAGGGGCGGCCATCACGGACCTATCTCCCCGCGTACATTCGGTCGTAGTACTCCCGGTAGGAGCCGTCGAGGACGCTCTCGAGCCAGCCCGCGTGCTCGAGATACCACTCCACGGTGGAACGTATGCCCTCTTCGAACGAGACCCGGGGTTGCCAGCCGAGCTCCCGCCGGATCTTCGAGGCGTCGATGGCGTACCTGCGGTCGTGCCCGGGGCGGTCGCGGACGAACGGGATGAGAGACCGCCGCGGCCGGCCCTCGGGCAGGAGGCCGAGCTTCTCGTCCAGGGCGTCGCAGATCGTCTCCACGACCCGGATGTTCTCCCGCTCGCTGTTGCCGCCGACGTTGTAGGTCTCGCCGACCGCTCCCCGCTCGAGCACCAGGAGGAGCGCCTCGCAGTGGTCCTCCACGTGGAGCCAGTCCCGCACGTTCTTGCCGTCGCCGTAGACCGGCAGCGACCGGCCGATCCTCGCGTTGTTGATCGTGAGCGGGATGAGCTTCTCCGGAAACTGGAAGGGGCCGTAATTGTTCGAGCAGTTGGTCACGAGAGCCGGAAGACCGTAGGTGTGGTAGTAGGCCCGGACGAGGTGGTCCGAGGAGGCCTTGCTGGCGGAGTAGGGAGAGCGCGGCGAGTAGGCCGTGGTCTCGACGAAGGCGCCCTCGGAGCCGAGGGAGCCGTACACCTCGTCGGTGGAGACGTGCAAGAACCGACGTACCGCGTACCGCGTCGAACTCACGAGGGGTTCGGATCGCGTAGCGCAGGAGGTGCGAGAGAGATCACTACGTTCCACGGAAGGCTCGGCACCCGGTACCCGGTACTCGATACGCGGTACGCGCTCTTCGCGCCACGCACTGCGGGCGGCCTCGAGGAGCGTG
>JACRCS010000245.1 GCA_016218905.1 Deltaproteobacteria bacterium | reverse complement strand
GGTCAAGATCTACGTCAGCCTCCCTGCGCCGCTTGCGGGCACGGTCGTCGAGGTCACTCCGGCGCTGGCGCTGAAGCCGGTGGTGGTCAACCGCGACCCGTACGGCGCCGGCTGGCTGGCGGTGGTGGCGGCCCCGGGGCTCGACGCCGCGCTCGGGGCGCTGCTCGAGCAGGTGGAGAACGAGCGGGTGCGGCGGGTCCTCTCCCAGGTCCGGGAGGGCGTCAACGAGGGCAAGGCCTTCCACGAGGCGCTGGGGGAGCATGAGCGCTCGTTCCCGGAGGTGTACCGGAACATGGTGCGGGCGGGAGAGGCGAGCGGGACGCTGCCCCTCGTCCTCGGCCGCCTGGCCGACTTCCTGGAGGGCTCCATGGCCTTCCGGCAGAAGGTGCAGACCGCGCTCGTCTACCCGATCCTGATGGCGTTCGTGGGGACGGGAATCCTCCTCTTCCTGCTTACGAGCGTCGTTCCGCGGATCACGGTCATCTTCGAGAACATGAACCAGGCGCTGCCCGCGCCGACGCGCCTTCTGCTGGGGGTGAGCGCGGGCCTGCGCGACTACGGGATCTTCCTCATCCTCGCAGTCGTGCTCGCCTTTTATGGGGTCTACCGGTACGTGCGCACGCCCGAGGGGCGCCTGGCGATGGATCGCCTCGTCCTGCGGACCCCCGCCTTCGGCAAGTTCACCCGCGTAGTGGCCGTCAGTCGCTTCGCGAAGACTCTCGGCACGCTGCTCTCGAGCGGCGTACCCCTCCTCACCGCGCTCGAGATCTCCCGCGCCGTGCTGGGGAACGCGGTCCTCTCGGACGCGGTAGCGATCGCGAGAACCGAGGTCCGGGAGGGGCGCAGCCTCCGCGATGCCCTGCGAGGCACTCGGGAGTTCCCGGCCGTAGTGTGTCAGATGGTCGGCGTGGGAGAGGAGAGCGGATCTTTGGATTCGATGCTGCTCAAGGTCGCGGAGGCCTTTGAGTCCCAAGTGGCCGCCGCTATCGCTAACTTGACAGCAATTCTTGAACCTATTATGATTCTTGGCATGGGACTTGCTGTTGGTTTTGTCGTAATGGCCATACTGCTTCCCATATTCGAAATGAGTCGTTTCGCCGGCTAAGAGGAAGAACTTGAAAGATCGCAGAAGGGAACGAGGCTTCACTCTTATTGAGCTGATGGTCGTATTGGTCATTCTTGGCTTGCTGGCCGCCTTTGTTGCACCCAAGATATTGGGGCGTGGCGAAGAGGCCAAGGTCACGGCCACCAAAGCGCAGCTCCACTCTCTGGACGAAGCCGTCCACCAGTACGAACTCGACATCGGCGCCCTCCCGAAGGAGCTGAAGGACCTGGTGGAGCAGCCGAGCGACGCCAAGCGGTGGCGCCAGGGCGGGTACCTGGAGCACGGCCGGATCCCGAAGGACGGCTGGGGCAACGAGTTCGCGTACCGGATCCCCGGGACCTCCAACCACGAGTACGACCTCTACTCCAAGGGGAGGGACGGCGAGGAGGGGGGCGAGGAGCTGGACAAGGACATCTTCAGCCGGGACGAGTAGACGTTGACGCCCTTCCGAAGCCGCGGCTTCACCCTCATCGAGCTCGCCGTCGTGCTCCTGATCCTCTCGGTGGCGGTGGCGGTCCTCCTGCCGACGCTCCCGCGCCTCACCGGCCGGGAGCGCGTCACTGCCGTGCGCAAACTCTGCCTGGCGGTCCAGGAGACCCGGGACGAGGCGGTGTTCAAAAAAAAAGCCTAGCGATCATCTACAACGTCGGAGCCGGGACGTGGGCGGTCGGCGCGTACGATGACGACAAGAAGGACTACGTCACCGCTCCCGGCCGGGAGGTGAAGCTCCCCGAGGGGCTGCGTTTCCGCTCGGTCTGGACTTCCCTCGACGGGTTCGTGACCGAAGACATCGCGCGGACGCGCTTCCGGCCCCAGGGGGACGCGACCCACACCTATATCCACCTGGAGGAGGAGGGCGGTCTCGAGCAGACGATCGAGGTCCAGCCGCTCCTCGGCCGCGCTCGCCTCACCCAGGGCTGGGCCGGTCCCACCTCGTGAGAACCACGACCGTGTCTGCGCGGACCCTCTGCCTCTCCCGTCCGCGGGGTCCTTCCCGGGGCTTCACGCTCCTGGAGATCATCGTCGCCCTGGCGATCCTCGGGACCACGTTCACCGTCCTCCTGTCCGCCCACACCGCGGCCGCGCGCCGGGAGGCCGAGGCGCGGCGTCTTTTGACGGGGACGTCCCTCGCCCGGGAGCTCGTCTCCCGCACCGAGGTGGAGGGGCTTCCTGCCTTCGGCAAGGACGACGGGGACTTCGGCGAGGACTTCCCCGAGTTCAAGTGGGAGAGGGAGGTGACGGACGGGCCCCTCGCCAACGTCTTCACGGACCTCAAGCAGGTCTCGGTCCGCGTCAACTGGTCCGACGGGGGCAAGCCGCGGTCGACCGAGGTGGTCTTCTACTACCTGGTCAAGACGCCATGAAGAGGGGCTTTACGCTCATCGAGGTGATGCTGGGACTCGCGCTCCTGGCGCTCGTGCTCTCGATCGTCCAGGGCGTGTACTCGGGCGCGACGCGCACCCGGGAGCGGTCGCATGTCGCGACGGAGAACCTGAGGGCGGCGGCGCTGCTCCTCCAGCGCGTGACGGACGAGCTCGGAAGCGCCGTTCCCGAGACCCTCGAGATCACCTCCCTCGCCGGCGAGACCTCCGCCCTCGAATTCACGACGGAGTTCCCGCAGTTTTCCCAGGAGAAGCCCACCTCGGGAGAGAAGACCGAGGGCGCCTTCGCGAGGCTGCGGTACGAGCTCGCCACGGAGAGCGACGGTACGCAGTCCCTTGTGCGCAGGAGCGGCTTCGAGATCAAGGCGGGCGAGGAGCCCGAGCTCGGGACGCCCGACACGATCCTCCCGAACGTGGCCCGTTTCCGCGTCCAGTGGTCCAGCGACGCCAAGGAGTGGAGGAACAGCTACAGCGGGTCCTCGAGCGGAAGCGATCGTCCGGTGATCGTCTCCGTGGAGGTCTCGTGGCGCGACGGCGGCCCGGAGGAGCCGGAGCGGGTGCTGCGCACCTCGGTGCCGCTCTATCGGGTGCTCGGATGAGACGGCCCGGCGCTCGGAGAGAACGAGAGCGGGAGAGGGGAGCGGCGCTGCTCCTCGTGGTCCTCCTCATCGCGCTCCTCTCGGTCCTGGTGGTGGAGTTCCAGCGGGAGGCGTGGGTCGAGGCCCGAACGTCCGAGAGCCTCCGGGACGACCTCCAGGCCCACGCCGTGCTCCGCTCGGGGTCTCAGCTCTCGGTGCAGGTGCTCGCCGTCTACTCCAAGAACAGCTTCGCCGACATGAAGCTCGCCCTCGAGAAGATGACGGAAGCCAAGATCCTCTGGGACCTCTTCTTCAGCGACGACTGGGTCAGCTTCCCCGTCCCTGCCGGTGCGGACGAGGCCTTCGTGCCGATGAGCGCCCGGATGGTCGATCTCTGCGGCAAGTTCCCCGTGGGCGCCATCGAGGCCAATCCGCAGACAGCGGTTGTCAGGCTCCAGGCCTTCAAGGAGTACGTCACCGCCCTCAAGGAGTACCTCTCCGACCGCGGCAACGTGGCGCTCGAAGCGCTACAGCCCGACGAGTTCGCCCAGGCCGTCTCGGAGCAGCTGAAGTCCGCCGGCGATCCCAAGAAACCGCTGCGCGACCTCTCGGACCTCCAGGAGGTCGACGGGGTAACGCCGGAGATGGTGGCCGCCCTGAGCCCGTACCTGGACACGCGCGTCGACTGGAAGTTCAGCGTGAACGGGCTGACCGTCCCGATGATCATGACGATGCTCGGCAAGTCGGTCGAGGAGGCGCAGGAGATCCGGGGGAACCTCCAGGAGACGCCGCTCGACAATGCGAACCAGATCGCCTCGAGCCCGCTGAGCGCGAGAAACGCGACCCTGTACCCGCCGGCGAGCCTGATCACCAAGAGCGAGGGCTTCGAACTCTTCCTCGAGGCCGACGTGCGGGGCGTGCTCCGAAGGACTCGGGCCGTCTACCGCAAGGACGCCAACAGCCCGCAGGGGAGGTTCAAGGCGGACGGCTGGGTGGAGGGCTGGGTGACGGGCTGGCCCGCCAAGACGGAAACGGCGCCGAAGCCGAGCCCGAGCCCTGAGTCAGACCGCTCTGAAGGGGCGGACCGGTTCGACCTCTGACCTGTCGGACGCGTCCGACTCGTCAGACTCCTCGAGACCGAGGAACCGGGCGAGTCCCTCGTAGGTGTGGTTCACCACCTGCTCGGGCCGGACCCCGCACTCGCTCGCCACGTCCCAAGCCTCCGACACCTCGCCGACGTCGTAGGCGACGTGGGCGTCGGAGCCGATGGCGACGAGACCGTCCGCCCTCGCCAACTGCGCCGCGATCCGGGCACACGTCTCGCGGCTGCCCGTCCGCGTGTTGACGAAGGAGGCGTTGTTGAGCTCCAGGGCGACGCGCAGGTCCTTGGCCGCCTCCACGAGGGCGTCGATTTCGATGGGGAAGGCGGGATTGCCGGGATGGGTCACGACCCGCACCTTCGGGTGGCGCATGGCGGCGATCAGGACTTCGGTATTGCGGGTCCGCGTCGAGGGCTGGACGCCGCACCCGTAATGGTAGCCGATCATCGCGTAGTCGAGCTTCTGGAGGAGATCGTCGGGGATGTCGAGCTCCCCCTTCTGCCCCGTGAGGTTCGCCTCGACGCCCCGGAGCACCCGGACCCCTTCCATGCGGCGGGGCAGGAAACGCAGGGCGCTGAAGTAGAGGAGCTGCGGTGCCCCGGGCACCGAGGGGCCGTGGTCCGCAATCCCGAAGGCGAGCAGACCGATGAGGGAAGCCTGGCGTGCGATCTCGGCCACCGTGGAGAAGGCGTGACCGCTGGCGATCGTGTGAACGTGGAGGTCGGTTTGGACGTGCATAGGGATATAGTAGCGCACGCGCCTGACCTCCCTCACTTCTTTTCATCCGGGGGGCCGCTCGCTGCCGCGCTCCCCGGCTACGGCCCGCGGCCAGCGCAGCTCGCGCTCGCGAGCGCGGTCGCGGAGACGCTCTCGGACGGCGGCGTCCTCCTCGCCGAGGCCGGGACCGGCACCGGAAAGACGCTCGCCTACCTCGTCCCGGCGGTCGCCGCCGGCAAGAAGGTGGTCGTCAGCACCGCGACCAAGACGCTCCAGGCGCAGATCCTCGAGAAGGACGTACCGCTCCTCAGTCGCGCCCTCGGCCGGCCGGTGGCGGCCGTCCTCCTCAAGGGGCGGCAGAACTACCTCTGCCTGAGGCGTTTCGAGCGTTTCCGCGCCGCCGGGAGCCTGCGGCTCGGCCGGGAGGGGAGGCTCCTGGACCGGCTCGAGCATTGGGCGGGCAGGACCGAGACCGGCGACCGGGCGGAGCTCTCCGGCGTCCCCGAGGACTTCTGGGCCTGGAACGACGTCTGCTCCACGGCCGAGACGTGCTGGGGGAGCCGGTGTCCGAGGGAAGAGGAGTGTTTCCTGCTGCGCCGGCGCCGCGCCGCCCTGAAGGCGCAGGTGCTCGTGGTCAACCACCACCTCTTCTTCGCGGACCTGGCGCTTCGCTCCTCGGCTCCGGCGGAGGTCTTCCCGCGTTACGGCGCGGTCATCTTCGACGAGGCCCACCACCTCGAGCAGGTGGCGACGCACTTCTTCGGCGTGCGCGTGAGCTCCTACCGGCTCGCCGAGCTCGTCCGGGACGGCGGGAGCCTCGACGGGCTCCCCGAGAGCCTGCCCGAGGGACTCCGGAGCGCCCTCGACCACGTCGCCCGCACGGGGGAGGCGCTCTGGGGCTCGCTCCCCGCCGCGCCCGCTCCTACGCGCTTCCGCGAGGGCCTCGCCGGAGACGCGGGGCAGAGGCTCGAGGCCGTGCTGGCGGCCCTCGCCGCCTGGACGGACCGGCTGGCTCCTCGCCAGGCGGAGAGCCGCGAGGCGGAGGGCCTCTTCCGGAGGTCCGAGGAGCTCCGGCGGGACCTGGCCCGCTTTGCGGAGGCCCCGGAGCCGGGGGAGGTGCGCTGGTGTGAGGCGCGGGGACGAGGGACCTTCCTGCACGCGGCCCCGGTAGAGGTCGCCGACGCCCTGGGCGCGAACCTCTTCACCTCGGGCGCGCCGGTGGTGCTCACCTCCGCGACGCTGCGGGCCGGCGGCTCCTTCGAGTACCTGCGAAGCCGCCTCGGGGTTCGGGGAGAGGCGCGGGAGCTCGCCGTCGAGAGCCCCTTCGACTTCCGGCGGCAGTGCCTGCTCTATGTGCCCGAGGAGATCCCCGAGCCGAACGCGCCCGACTTCCCGGGCGAGGCGGTCCTGCGGATCCGCGAGCTCCTCACGGCGAGCCGGGGCAGGGCATTCTGCCTCTTCACGTCCCACCGCGTGCTCCAGGCGGTCGCCGCGGGCCTGCGGGGCACCGTCCCCTATCGGCTCCTCGCCCAGGGGGAGGCTCCGCGCGAGGTGCTCCTGCGACGGTTCCAGGACGACGTGCACTCGGTGCTCCTGGGCGCCCAGGCCTTCTGGGAGGGAGTCGACGTCCCCGGCGAGGCGCTCTCGGCCGTGATCATCGACCGGATCCCCTTCGCGAGCCCTTCCGAGCCCCTCGTCGAGGCCCGGGTCGAGCTCCTCCGCTCGAGGGGCGAGTCCCCCTTCTGGTCCTATCAGGTCCCTGCGGCGGCCATGGCACTGCGCCAGGGTGTCGGTCGGCTGGTCCGAACGATGGAAGACCGGGGGGTCGTGGCCATCCTCGACCGAAGGCTCCTCGCCAGTTCCTACGCCGGATACCTGCGCGAGAGCCTCCCTCCCATGCCTCTCACGCGCGATCTGACCCGCGTGAAGGAGTTCCTGGAGCGCGGGCCCTCGGCTTGACGCACCCTAGGGGGGTGACTATGATCGCCGTTCACCTTTCCGAGACGATTTCTGTCCTCGGAGCGCCCTTTTGCACCCTTTTCCCGTCGTTCAGGTGCGATATCGGCTGAAGTTGAGGCTTCGCGCCGGGAGACACGAGGTTCAATGCCGATTCCAAAGGACATCCTCGAGCGGCTGGGCTACTTCCAACGTCAGGTGGAGGAGCTCTTCCGTCGCCTCTTCGAGGACGAGCTACGGCTCGGCGCCCTAAGCGACGAGGCGCCGTACCCTCCGGTGGACCTGGAAGAGGCCGAGGAGGAGATCCTCTGCCGCGTCGACCTGCCTGGCGTGGAGAAGGAATCGATCGTCCTCTACGGCGCCCCCAACTTCCTCGTCCTCCGG
>JACRCS010000253.1 GCA_016218905.1 Deltaproteobacteria bacterium | reverse complement strand
GTCGCCCGCGACCTCGGCGAAGAGCTCGGCGGCACGGAGGACCGCGCCGGGCGTCGGGAGGATCCCGTGCCGCGTGAGGCTGCCGAGCCGCGCCATCCCCGGCGCGTGGACGATGTGGCGGTTGAAAGCCTCGTGGACGAGGCGGCGGAGCGGTTCGACGTTGAGGACGTCGACGTCGGGGAAGACGTTCTCGGCGACGTGGAGCTCGACGCCGGCCGCGCGGAAGAGCCCTTCGACCGGCTTTCGGAGCGCGGTGTTGCCCGCGTAGAGGACCGGCACGGAGAAGCCGCCCCGGGCAAGGCTCGCAGCGGTGGAGGGGCTCGCGAAACCCGCAAGCTTCTCGGCGTTGCGAAGGACGATCCCCTTCTCGCCGAAGTCGACGCCGCCCGCGAGGAGGATGAGGTTCGGACGGATCTCGCGGATCTCGTCCAGCTCGAAGTCGTCGAGCTCCCCCGCCGTCACCATCTTCACGATACCGCCGGCGCCGAGGGCCGCTTCGCGCGCCGCCCGCGCCGTCATCGAGAGCGTGAGGCCGTGGACGGTCATTCGGAGGCCCCCGGCCGCCGAGCTGTTGACGAACGTCTCGGCCCCGGTCGGGTCGAGGCCGGATCGAGCGCGGAGATCCTCGAGCGCCGCGTCGACGCCGATCCCGACGTCCCCTGCGGTGACGCTCGTCGGGGCGAAGCCCTGGGCGACGTGGTCGAAGCCGCCGCCGGGGAGGCGCACGAAGCCGTTCGCCTTCGTGATCGTCGAGCCGACCTCGAGCGTCAGGACCTCGATCCGTCTCATCGGTCCGGGCGGCCTCGCGCCTCTCCTCCCGCTTCCCTCTTCAGGCGGCGCCCCGCGCCCGGAGCGCCTTGACCATGGCGTTCACGGCGTGGATCCCCTTCGTCCCGCGGCCGAAGGTGGCGTCGAGGCCGGTCTCCTTCGCCATGTCACGGTTCACCTGGGTGCCGCCCGCGACGAGGACGACGCGGTCGCGGATCCCCTTCTCGCGGCAGATCTCAGCGAGCTTACGCATCTGGGCCCGGTGGACGTCGTTGTGGCTGATGATCGTGGAGATCAGGATGGCGTGCGCCCCGGTCTCGATGGCGGCGTCGACGAGCTTGCCGATGGGCACCGACGTCCCGAGGTAGTGGTACTTCACGCCGTACTTCTCGATGCCGCCGTGCTTGATGTCGAGGATCTCGCGGAGGCCGACGCTGTGCTCGTCCTCGCCGACGGTCCCGGCCACGACCTTCAGGCCGACGGCCTTCACCGCGTCGCGCAGCTCCTGCTCGGGGAGGATCACTTCCTTCTCGGGGATCTTCAGCGTCGTCCGGTCGATGTCGAACGCGACCTTCCCCTTCACCTCGACGAAGCACCCCTCCGCCGGGTGGAGGACCATCGTGTTGATGACCTCGGGGTCGACGAGACCCATCTTCTTCGCCATCTCGACGGCGTAGACCGGGGCGATCTCCTCGCTCTCGGGGACGAAGAGCTGGACGAGGACCGTCCCGTCGCCCGCCCACTCGGCCTCGGGTCGGATCGCGTTGCCCTTGCGGTACGGCAGCGTCTTCGCGAGGCGCTGGTTGCAGTTGTCCTCGGGGTCGAGCTCGTCGATGAAGACGATCTTGCCGGGGTCGCAGAGCGTGCAGCCGTCGATCGGGTCGCAGGGCTTCTGGGCGTCCACCGGGACGTGGTTCGTTCCGAAGTGGTCGCAGACGGGGGCAAGGTAGTCCTCATCCCGGGCGACGAGCGAGCCCGCGCCGACGCCGCCGTTGCCGTCGCGCGCGATTCCGTCGCCTCTACGCGCCGGTTACTTGGCCGAGTCGACGTAGTAGCCCTTCTCCACCGCCGCAAAGTAGCCCCCCACCTCGAGGACCTCCTCGAGGAAGGCGACGGCGCGCTCCTTCAGGTCGCGCGCCATCTCGCCGAGCGGCCCGTCGTGGTTGAGGCTGACGAGCTCCTTGATGCCGTCGAGGGCGGCCCAGGTCTGCTTCACCGTCTGGACGCCGCGGATGTTGTTGTAGTGCCACGGCACGTTCCGCCCCTCGTCGGGGGTGATCGTGCTCTGGATGTCGGCCCGCGTGAGCATCGAGATGAGGGTGTCGACGGTGTGGGTCCTCACCGCCTCTTCGATATCGGCCTCGATGTAGCGGGTGTTCTGCTGCGCCCGCATCTTGAAGTCGCTGAAGAAGTCGCGGAGCGCGACGGCGTACGGCAGGTCGTACCAGAGCTTCGGCGCGGGCGGGGCGTTCGGCGGGACGGTGGAGAGGCCGATGAGGTCCTTGTCCATCCCGACCGCGACGGAGAAGGCGCAGTTGAAGCCGTGCTGGACCATCAGCTCGGGCATGACGAGCCAGCCCGCCTTGGCGGTGGCGTTCGCGTTGTGGGCGCCGTCGATCTGGAAGATCCGGGCGCCGGCCATCACCTTCTTCGCCTCCGCCGCGTCGACGAAGGAGCGGTACATGTTCACGTTGCGGTAGAGGACGTTGTACTGCGGGTCCTGGTGGGCGCCGTTGATCCCCTCCTCGGCGAAGAGGACCGCGACCTCGGGGCCGGCGACGCCGGAGACGTACGAGTGGAAGTTGATCGGGCGCCCGACCTCCTTCTCGATCTCGTCGCACGCCTTGCGGCTCGCCCGGATCTGCTTGCGCGTGATCGGCACGCCGCCGATCCCCTCGGGCGTCCCCTCGAGGAGGCCGTCGATGTGGCTCTGACCGGTCGTCCGGATGACCATGATGTGGTCGGCGCCGTGCCAGGCGGCCATCCGCATCCGGCGAATGTCGTCCTCGAAACGGCCCGAGGCGATCTCCGTCGTCACGACGCAGCTCGGCTGCGGGTCGATGTGGTCGAAGTACTTGCTCGCCGGGAGGCCGATCGACCGCTCGAGGGGCTTCGACATGTTCCGGTAGTGGAACGGCCCCATGTCGACGCCGCCTTCCGGCACGTCGCGCCACGTCCACCCCTTCCGCGGCGGGTGGTAGCTCTCGAGCCCCTCGAGGATCTTCTCGATGTCGAGCTTCTTGTCGGGAGGAGTCGGCTTCGTCATCTCTTCCCCCCGCGGCTCAGAAGAGCCCCTCCAGGACGGTCCGGTCGTCGAGGATCGCCTGCGCGGCGCCGCG
>JACRCS010000252.1 GCA_016218905.1 Deltaproteobacteria bacterium | reverse complement strand
GAGGACCGACGCGCCCGCCTTGCAGGCGTTGGCCGCGAGGATGAGTTCCGGCAGGAACACGTCCCCCGTCCCGAACCCCTCACCGACCTTGCGGATCGCGGTGAGAAGCCCCTCTTCCAGGGCACGGATGGGGTCGAGGCCCGCCCGCAGTGCGGCCTTGGCCGACTCCTCGGCGACCTCCGGCTCGCCCTCCATGACTGCCCTTCCCAGACTTCCGATCAAGTTCTCCATGTTCTCTCGATCCTTTCCCGTTGAGAGGTGCCCATCGGCAATTTCAGGGGCGGCCGCGCTCAACCGTACGAAGCGCTTCGGTGGCGGGCGCATCCACCCTGAGGGTCCTCGGATCCACGACTACGCCGTAGTCGCGTCTGGCGCCCCCTACCGAGACGTAGCCGTTCCGGACGTCGTCTTCGACGAGGTCCCAGGGACGCTCCCACGGGTCGCCGTACCCGCCCCCGCCGGGGTGCCGGAAGGTCATCACGTCCCCGGGCTTCGAGAAGACCTGCACGCCCCAGTCCTGCGCCTCCCCGTTCAGGAGGAAGGCCCCTCGCTCGCCCTGCCGGCCGCCGAGGATCCCCTTGGCCGGAAGGTGAAACCGTCCGGCGATGAGGGTCGTGCAGACGTTGCCGTCCGGTCCGAAGTCCTCCGACGGCACCTCGAAGACGAGCTCCTGGCCGAGGCCTCCCCGGAAGCGGCCTGCGCCTCCGGAGTCGCAGATCAGCTCTTTCTTCCGGACCAGGAGCGGCGCCTCGTTCTCCATGATCTCCACGGGCTCGTTCGAGCAGTTCTGGGGGAAGGGTGCGCAGGAGCGCCCGTCCGAGCGGCAGCTCGCACCCATGCCGCCCGATATCAGGAGGGTCTCCGAGAACTTCCGCCCGTCCCGGCGCCGGCCGGAGATGACCTTCCACCAGGCAGGGGAGGAGCCGCCCTCGGCCAGGATCCGCTCGGGCACGCCCTTGGCGAGCGCCTGGTAGACGACCTCCGTGAGTAGGTGCCCAATGGAGGTGCGCCCCGTCACCGCGACCGGGAACTTGCAGTTGAGGATCGAGCCCTCGGGAGCGCGCACCTCCACCGGGACGGTGCAGCCGTCGTTGTTCGGAATCTCGGGGCAGAAGGCGCTCTTGATGGCGAAGAAGACGTACGCGTAGGTGAAGTTGAGGACGCAGTTGATGCCGCGGTCGACCTGCGGCGAGGTTTCGTCGAAGTCGACGACCACCTCCGAGCCGTTGACGTCGACCCGAACCTTCACGCGAAGGGGCTCGCGCCCGCCGGGCTGCTCGATGAACGACTCGTGCTCGTAGGAGCCGGCGGGAAGGTCCCGGATCCCGTCCCGCATGGTCCGTTCCGAGACCCGGATGATCTCCTCGGAGAGTCCCTCCAGGTCGTCCAGGCCGGTCTCCTCCATCATCTCCGTGAGCTTCACCGCGAGCACGTGGTTCGCGGCCACCTGGGAGCGGATGTCGCCGACCGTGTTCTCGGGGAGCCGCACATTGGCGCGGATGATCTCGAAGATGGCCGAGTTCTCCTTCCCGGCCTCGTAAAGCTTGCAGAGCGGTACGAAGAGCCCCTCCTCGTAGACCTCCCGGTTGTCGATCCCGAGCCGGCCGCCCACGTCCCGGTGGTGGAAGACGCACGCAGCAAACGCGACCACTCGCCCCCGGTAGAAGACCGGCGTGACTACGATCAGGTCCGGAAGGTGTCCCGCGAGGAGCCACGGGTCATTCGTGATGAGGACGTCCCCCGGCTGGAAGCTCTCCCGGTCGAAGCTCCGGCAGATCCGCTTCACGCCCTGGGTCATCCCCCCGAGCTGGCCCGGGGTCGTGAAGGTGGCCTGGGCGATCTCGCGCCCCTCGACGTCGAAGAGGGCGCAGCTGTAGTCGTGGGCGTCGCGGATGAGGCTCGAGAACGCGGTCCTCGCCACCGCCGCGTCGGCTTCGTCCACGATGGAGATGAGCCTTCGCCAGAGGATCTCGAGCGTGATCGGGTCGAACCGCCTACTCATCGGCATTACCTCCCAGGGTGATCCAGAGAAAGCCGTATTCGTCGACCGCTACCGCGCCGCCCTCCTGCACGACCGTCGTGGACTCTCGCTCTTCCACGATGGCCGGCCCGCGGAAGCTCGCCCCCGGCGAGAGCCGGTAGCGGTCGTAGACGGCAAAGGGGACGTACTCCTGTGCCTCGTCGGAGTAGGCGAGCCGAGTGCCTTTTCGGGCCTCCGGGAGCGTGCCCCTGTCCTCGATCTTGGGAAACTCGAGCGGCTTTTCGGGAAGGCGCGCGCGGACCCGGAAGCTTACGAACTCCAGGGGGACCTCCGGATAGGTTCGGCCGTAGAGACTCCGGTAGACCTCGTCGAAGAGCTCCTGGACGGCCCGGGCCGTGGTCTGCCGACAGTCCCGGAAGGGCAGAGGGACGTTGACCTCGTAGCCCTGACCTACGTATCGCATGTCGACCGAGCGCTCGTAGAGGATGGACTCGATCGGCCCGGCCTGCTCCAGGACCTGGGCGCCCTCGCGCTCCATCGACGCGAAGAGCTCCTCGACCTCGTCGAAGTTCGCTTCCGAGAGCGCCCGCATGTTGGTCCGGACCAGGTCGAAGGCCGTGGGCGCCGTAAAGAAGCCGAACGCCGAGCCGACGCCGGCGACGGGCGGCACGAGGATCCGAGGGGCCTTCAGCTTCTTCGCGAGCCCGTACGCGTGTACCGGCCCCGCGCCACCGAAGGCGACCAGGGTGACGGTCTTGGGGTTTCCGCCCTTCTCGGCGATGTGCGTCTTGGCCGCCGCGGCCATGATCTCGTTGATGAGGTCGTGGATGCCCCAGGCGGCCTGGGTCTCGGAGACGCCGAGGGGAACCGCCAGCTTCTCACGGATCGCCTCCTTGGCGGCCGCTCGGTCGAGCGCCATCTGACCGCCCAGGAAGTAGTCGGCGTCGAGGTAACCGAGGGCGAGGTCTCCGTCCGTCACGGTCGGTTCGGTCCCTCCCAACGAGTAGCAGGCGGGTCCCGGGTCCGCCCCCGCGCTGTCGGGGCCGACCTGGAGCAGACCGAGTTTGCTGACCCGCGCGATGCTGCCGCCGCCCGCTCCGATCTCCAGCAGGTCGATGACCGGCACCTGGATGGGCATCCCGCTGCCCTTCTTGAACCGCTGGACTCTGGCCACTTCGAAGCTCGAGACGCGGGTGGCGTTGCCCTTCACGATCAGGCAGGACTTGGCCGTCGTGCCGCCCATGTCGAAGGAGAAGATGTCCCGCACGTTGAAGAGCCTGCCGTAGTACTCGGCTGCGATCACGCCGGCGGTGGGCCCCGACTCGATGAGCCGCACCGGGAACTCCTTGGCCGTCTCCACCGAGGTGATCCCCCCGCTCGAGAGCATGATGTAGAGCTTGCGCTTGAACCCGAGGTCCTGGAGCCGTCCGCTCAGGCGCGTCATGTAGCGCTTCGTGAGGGGCTTTACGTAGGCGTTGGCGACGGTCGTGCTGGTCCGCTCGTATTCACGGATCTCGGGGAGGACCTCGGAGCTGACGGAGACTTCGAGCTCCGGCGCCCGTTCCCGTGCCACCTGCTTGACCAGCGCCTCGTGTGAGGGGTTTTCATAGGAGTGAAGGAAACAGACCGCCAGGGAGCCGATCCCGGACGAGACGAGCTCGTCCAGGACCTCTTCCACCTCCTCCCTTCGCAAGGGCTGGATGACGCGCCCGCCCTTGAACATCCGCTCGTGCACCTCCTTCCGAAGGGGCCGGGGGACGAGCGGAACCGGGTACTCGGCGAAGATGTCGTAGTTGTCGTAGCGCTTCTCGCGCCCGATCTCCAGGACGTCCCGGGCGCCTGCCGTGGTGATCAGGCCGGTCCTCGCGCCCTTTCGTTCGATGATCGCGTTGATCACCAGGGTCGTGCCGTGGATCACCTGCAAGAGCGCCTCTACGCAGTCGGGCGCCCTCTGCCGGAGAGCCTCGACGCCCTGCTGGACCGCCTCGGAGGGGTCCTTGGGCGTGGTGAGGCATTTGTAGATCTCGATCTCGCCCGTCTGGTCGTTCAGGAGAACGAAGTCGGTGAACGTCCCCCCGATGTCGCACCCGAGTCTGTACTCTCCAGGAGCCATGGCCTGTTTCTCCGTCAGGGGCCCGACCGACTGGTCGGGCGGTCAAGGAGCCCCGATCTGCTGCCCGCCTCCGGCAGCCGCAAGGCTCAGCCGGCTGGGTCCCTTCTTCGCAGGAGGGCACGGAGCTTCTCGGGTGTGATC
Source organism: Deltaproteobacteria bacterium (assembly GCA_016218905.1). The sequence continues at coordinate 5,558 of JACRCS010000252.1, read as the reverse complement.
GGCAGCTCGGTCGGGCGCACCCCGACCGCGTCGTAGACCGCATTGGCGATGGCCGGTGCGGTGGCGGAGAGACCGAAGTCCCCCATTCCCTTCGCGCCGAAGGGACCCAGGGGGTCGACGCTCTCGACGATGCTCGTCTCCACCGGCGGCATGTCCGCGGCGGTAGGAAGCTTGTAGTCGTGGAGGTTTTGATTGAGCACGCGGCCCTCGGCGGTCTTCAGCTCCTCCATGAGCGCGTATCCGAGCCCCCAGGAGACGGCCCCCTCCATCTGCCCTTCGACCATCATCGGGTTGATGGCCCGGCCGACGTCGTGGGCGTAGTAGAGCCTCTCGACCTCGATCTTCCCGGTCTCCTCGTCCACCTGGACCTCCGCCACTTGGGCGCAAAACCCGTAGGCGGCCGACCAGTTTCCCCGGAGGTTCTCGTCGAGGACCTCGGTGGGGGGATCGTAGAAGTGCTCGGCGATGAGAATGCTCCCGCCTTCGGTGAAGTGCCTCGCCCGGACGACCCGCTCCAGGGGCACGCGTCCCCCCGGCGGGTCCAGCGCGACAGCCTCCCGATCCCGGAGCGCCACCCGCTCCGGAGCAACTCCCAGGAGCCCCGACGCGAGGCGCTGGAGCTCGGCGCGGACCTTCGAGGCGGCCAGGCGGGCCGAGTTGCCCGCGACGAAGGTCGTCCGGCTCGCGTGCGTGCCGGTGTCCCACGGCTTCACCGTCGTATCGGTATTGACGACGGAAACGTCCTCTACCCTGACCCCGAGCTCCTCCGCAACGAGCTGCGCCAGCATCACGTCGGAGCCCTGCCCGATCTCCGTGGAGCCGGTGATCAGGGTGACCGCCCCGTAGTCGTCGACCTTCACGATGGAGCCGCACCCGTCCGAGCGGTACACGCGGGCGCCGCCGCTCACCGCGATGGCGGACGCGACCCCGATCCCCCGGCCGCGCTTTCGCGTCCAGCCGGAGCGCTCCTTGACGTCCTCCAGGCACTGCGCGAGGCCGCAGGACGTGATCCGAAAGCCCTGCGGCGTGCAGTCCCCGCGCTGGTTCGCGTTGCGGAGGCGGAATTCGAGCGGATCGATCCCGAGCTTCTCGGCGAGCTCGTCCATCTGGGACTCGATGGCGAACGTCGACTGCGGGTTGCCCCAACCGCGCACTGCGCCGGTGTGGGGGTTGTTGGTGTAGACGACCTGCGCCTCGAAGCGCACGTTCTCCAGGCGGTAGAGGGAGGAGGTCGTCTGGAGCATCAGCTCGGGAGTCAGTGCCCCCCAGGAGACGTAGGCGCCGCAGTCGAGGAGGAGACTCGCCTCCCGCGCGAGGAGTGTGCCGTCGCGGGCCGCGGCGCTCCGTAGGCGGATGACGCAGGGCTGACGGGAAGGCGCGGCGAGAAGTTCCTCCTCCCGATCGAAGACGATCTTCACCGGCCGCCCGGTCCGCAGTGAGAGGAGGGCACAGATAGGCTCAAAGGGGTTGAGGTCCAGGCGGCTGCCGAACCCGCCGCCGATGGTGGGCTGAATCACACGAACGCGGCTGGGCGGGATCCGCAGCGCCAGGGCCAGGTCCCGCTGCCACAGGAAGGGGGTCTGGACCGGCGTCCAGACCGTGAGCCCGCCCGACGGATCGGCCTGCGCCATCATGGACGACGTGCCCATCGGGCAGGCGCTCGTGAGAGGTAGGCGGAACGAGCCTTCGACGACCGCCGCGGCCCGCTCGAGGGCGCGCTCCACGTCTCCTTCCTGGAACCTGAACTCTTTGTAGAGATTCGAGTCCCTGCCCTCGTGCACCAGCGGCGCGCCCGGCTCCAGAGCCGCTACCGGGTCGTAGACCCCCGGCAGTTGCTCGTACTCGATGTGGATCAGGCCGAGCGCCTCTTCGGCCGTGCTCTCGTCCACGGCGGCGACGGCGGCCACCTCGTCGCGGATAGAACGGACCTTTTCCTTCTTCAGCGCGGTATTGTCCCTCGCGAAGCCGAACCGGACTTCCGGGAGGTCCGTCGCCGTAAGGACCTCCTTCACGCCGGTCAGCCGCTTCGCCTTGCTCACGTCGAGGTGCACGATGCGCCCGTGGGGCACGGCCGCTCGGAGGATCTTCGCGTGAAGGAGCCCGGGCAGCCGCAGATCGTCCAGGTAGGCGGCCCTTCCGAGGGCCTTTGCCACCCCGTCGAGCTTCGGGAGGCGGCGCCCGATCGCCGAGAAGCCGCTCATTCGTCCGTACCGGCGTGGAGGGAGCGCGCCGCGGCGCCGATCGCCTCGACGATCTTCGCGTAACCCGTGCACCGGCAGAGGTTCCCCGCGACCGCCTCCCGGATTTCGGGGTCCGTAGGGGAGGGATTGCGGTCGAGGAGGGCCTTCCCGGCGAGGATCATACCGCTGGTACAGTAGCCGCACTGGATCGCCCCGCGCTCCACGAACGCGCTCTGGAGCGGGTGAAGGGAGTCGCCGGCCGCGAGCCCTTCGATGGTGAGCACCTCGGCTCCCTGCGCGTCCGCCGCCAGGACGAGGCAGGAGGGTACGGCCTTGCCGTTCAGGAGAACGGTGCAGGCGCCGCACTGGCCGCGTCCGCACCCTTCCTTCGTGCCGGTGAGGCCGAGAGTGGTCCGCAGGACCTCGAGGAGGGTCCGGGCCGAGTCGATCGCCAGGCGCACCGGCTCCCCGTTGAGCGTGAACTCGAGGGTTCTCTCCATTACTCCTGCCCCGCGCGGTCGAGAAGGTAGTGGAAGCTTCGCCGTACCCAGCACTCGACCATCTCGCGCCGGTACTCGGCACTGGCGCGGACGTCGCTCACGGGGGCGCAAGCTTGAGCGGCGCGCCGGGCCGCCTCCTCCAGTCGACGCAGGTCCGGCTCTCTACCCTCCAGCAGCGCCTCGGCCTCAGCCGCTCGCAGGGGGGTCGGGGCCACCGCCCCGAGCGCGATCCTCACCCCCCGCAGGAGCCCACGCTCCAGGTGGAAGGCGACCGCTACGCCGACGGCGGCGATATCCATCGCGTTGCGCAAGGTGTGCTTGACGTAACGGGCGCGGAAACTCGCCGGTGGAGAAGGAAAGCGCACCGAAAGGAGGAGTTCCTCCGGCCGCAGGGCGGTCTGTCCGGGCCCTACGAAGAACTCCGGGAGCGACACCCGGCGGACGCCGGCCGGGCTCCACGCCAGCGCCTCGGCGTCCAGCGCGAGGAGGGGCGGCGCCAGGTCGGCCGAAGGCGCGGCGTTGCAGAGGTTTCCTCCCACGGTCGCGAGATTGCGCACCTGGTGGGATGCCATCGTTTGCGCGGCCTCGGGCAGGAGAGGAACTCTTCCCCGGAGCAGGGGCGAGTCGATCAGTTCCTGGAGCGTCACGAGAGCGCCGATCTCGAGGAGCCCGTCCTCGACCTCACCCAACCCCCGGAGCCGGGCATCCTCGATTCTCTTCAAGTTGATCAGCTTCTCCGGCGCGACCGCACCGCTCTTCATCTTCTCGAGGAGATCGGTTCCTCCCGCGAGGAGACGGGCCTTGCCGCCGGACGCGGCGAGCAGGGCCGAGGCCTCCGCGAGGCTGGGCGGCTCGTCATAGTCGAAGGAACGCAGGCATCTCACGAGAGCTCTTCCTCCAGGCGCTCAGCCATCCCTGCTGTCCCGTAGTCGCGCCGAAGCAGCCCCTTCTGGAGCTTCCCCAGTGCGTTTCTCGGTAGCGAGGGCACGAAGGTCACGTACTTCGGGACCTTGTACTTGGCGAGCTTGCCTTGACAGTAGGAGAGCACGTCGGCTGCGTCCATCTGCTCGCCGGGCTTGAGCTCGACGATGGCCTTCCCGACTTCGGCCCACTTCTTGTCCGGCACTCCGATCACCGCCGAAACGGCGATCTTCGGGTGGGTATTGAGGACCCTCTCGATCTCGACCGGGTAGACGTTCTCGCCGCCGCTGATGTACATGTCCTTCTTGCGCTCCACGATGTAGACGTAGCCCTCCTCGTCTACGCGAGCCATGTCGCCGGTCTGGAGCCACCCCCCCTGCAGCGCCTTCGCCGTCTCCTCCGGAAGGTGCCAGTACTCACGGATGATGCTCGGGCCGCGGGCGATGATCTCCCCCACCTCTCCCGGATTCGTCTCTTCCCCGGTAGGGGCGACGACCCGGGTCTCGGTGTGGAACACGGGCTTTCCGGCAGAGCCGACCTTCGACAGCGCGACGTCGGACGAGAGGAGAAGGAGCACGGGACCGGCCTCGGTCAGACCGTAGCCCTGGAGCACGCCGACGCCCCGATCCAGGTAGATCTGGAGGAGTTCGACCGGACACGGGGCTCCGCCGACGACGAAGAAGCGGAGACTCTTCAGGTTCGTTCGCTCGAACTCCCGCTGTTCCGCCATCATGGCGAAAAGGGTGGGAACCGCGACCGTATGGCTTACGCGCTCCTTTTCAATGAGGGCGAGAGCCTCCTGCGGCTCGAACTTCTTCTGCAGGACGAGCGCCCCTCCCATGTAGAAGGTCGGAATCGCGATGTTGTTGATCGTGCTGCAGTGGAAGAGGGGCGCGAAGACGAGTTCCCGGTCTTCCGGATGGATCGTCAGCCGCTCGAGCATGTTGAACGTGTGCCACAAGGTCAGGCTGTGCGTGTAGACCGCTCCCTTTGCCCGGCCCGTCGTGCCGGAGGTGTACATGATCAGGTGCGGATCTTCGGCCGACACATCCCACTCCGTCGCCGGCTCGCTCGTCGGCTCCGAGAGGATTGCCCCTTCCAAAGAGGGTGCGTCGGCCCCTCGTCCGAGCTCCCACCACGTCTCCACCCCAGCCGTCCGCGAGTGGAGCGCCGAGGCGGCGTCTCGAAGATCGGAGGAGAAGACGAAGCTACGAGGGCTGCAATCCTCCAGGATCGCAGCGAGCTCCTGGATGGAGAGCCTGTAGTTGAGGGGAACCATCACGAGCCCCAGCTTCGCAGTCGCGAAGTAGATCTCGAGGAACTCGTGGCAGTTCGAACAGAGGACCGCGACGCGGTCCCCCTTGCGATGGCGCGTTCGGAGCAGGGCGCTTGCCGTCGCGTTGGCCCTCGCGTTGAGCTCTCGAAAGGTGAGCGTCAGCGCGCCGTCGACGACGGCGGTGCGGTCGCCGGTAAGAAGGCTTCTCCTCGCCAAGAACCTGCCGAAATTCATGAGCAACCTCCCGGAGGGCGGCGTTCGGGATCGGCGGCAGCTTTGCTCTGCGACGCGGAGCAGGACTTCGGTGCCCGACCGACTAGTCGGACGGTAAGAGAGTATCTTGTCAGCCGCCGGCCGTCAAACGAAGTTTATCTGTCAATCCGACGCCTATCTGCCCTCGGGCGGACGAAACAGCGAGCCGACCGACCAGTCGGACGGGCGAAGCTTAGCTGAGGACTGCGCTCTGGTCAAACGGAAGTTCGATGCGGCGGTCGCTCGTCACGCACGCTCGCGTCGCTGGAACGCCTGTGCGCGCTGATCATTCGGGTGCGGCAGGAGGGGAGACCTGGTTCGCTTCTCTCGCGATTCCCTCTACCACCAAGCTCCACATGAACCGGGCGATCTCGTCGGGGCGCCTGCGTCCTCCTTCCCGGTACCATTGAGTCACCCAGTTCACCATTC
>JACRCS010000251.1 GCA_016218905.1 Deltaproteobacteria bacterium | reverse complement strand
GGCGGCGGCGGCGGACGTATTCCAGGAGTACGGGCTCGACCGGCAGGCGTGGGCCGACTCGTTCGTGAACTCCCTGGCGGATGCAACCTTCTACACGCCGGGCCTGTCGGCGAAGCTGAAGAGCGTGCCCCCGGGGCAGCGCGCCGCGGTCGTCAACGCGCTCGGCGCGGCGGCGAAGGCTTTCGTCGGTACGCCCGAGTTCAAGGCGAGCTACGGAAAGGAGTACGAGGCGTCGCTGCCGGACGACCTGCGGCCGCCTCGCTCGACGGCGGAGATCGAGAAATCGATGCGCGCCGAGATGCAGAAGGGGCTGGCCGAGATGGAGGCAGCCGTGAAGGACTTCCAGGGCGACATGCGGAAACAGGCCGAGGCCGCCCTGGTTCAGGTGAAAGGTGAGCTGAAACAGCAGCTCGCGACCGTCGGCACGGACGCCGCCCGGCAGGCCGCCGAGGAGAAGGCACGTTACGAGGAGGCGAAGAGCCGGCCGCCCGATCCGGGAGCCCTCTCGGCCGATCCGCGGGTGTCGCTGAGGAAGGCGTTGAAGTCGTTCCTCGACGAGACCTCGGGCGTCGACTTCGCCGCGCAGACGAAGACGGTGTCGCGGACGCGACGCTTCGAGAGGCTCGCCTACGAGTCGAAGCCGAGGGCGTGGAAGGCGTGCTACCGCGCCGGCCGCGAGGCCTGTGACGCTGCGCGCGCGTTCGCCGCGGGATGGCTGGGAGAGCTGAAGTAGGCGCCTCGCCCCGGGGCCCGGGCCGATCCGGGCAAAGACCGCGATGACCAGAGACGCGGAGAGTCCGGCTCGGAGAAGGGGGGCCCTCCCGGGCCCCGTCTCTCCCTCAGCGTCCCGGGGGCCGGGTCAGGCGCCGTACGTCGACGACGCCGTCGATCCGCCGCGGCCGGTCCAGTTCGTGTGGAAGAACTCGCCGCGGGGGCGGTCGACCCGCTCGTACTGGTGCGCGCCGAAGTAGTCGCGCTGGGCCTGGAGGAGATTCGCGGGGAGGCGCGCGCAACGGTAGCCGTCGAAGTAGTTGAGCGCCGTAGTGAACGCGGGGACCCAGACACCTCCGAGAACCGCGGCCGAGATGACCCGGCGCCAGGCGTCCTGCGCTTCTTCGACCTTTCCGCGGAAATACGGGTCGACGAGGAGGTTCGGAAGGCCCGGCGACGCGTCGAACGCCGACTTGATCTTCCCGAGGAAGGCGGAACGGATGATGCAGCCGCCGCGCCAGAGGAGCGCGATGCTGCCGTACTTCAGGCTCCAGCCGTACTCGTGCGCGGCGGCGCGCATCAGCGAGAAGCCCTGCGCGTAGGAGACGAGCTTGCTGGCGTAGAGCGCTTTCTCGAGGTCGTCGAGAAAGGCAGCCTTGTCGCCCGTGAAGGACGACTTCGGTCCGGACAGTACCTTCGACGCGGCGACCCGCTCGTCCTTCATGGCCGAAAGACAGCGGCCGTAAACCGCCTCGCTGATGAGCGTGAGCGGGACGCCGAGGTCGAGCGCGGTCACGCTCGTCCACTTGCCCGTTCCCTTCTGCCCCGCCGTGTCGAGGATCGCGTCGACGAGGGGGCTCCCGTCCGCGTCTCGGACGGCGAGGATGTCCCGCGTGATCTCGATCAGGTAGCTGTCGAGGTCGCCCTCGTTCCACCTCGCGAAGACCTCGTGCATCTGGGGCGCGCTCATCCCGAGGAGCTGCGCCATGACCTGGTAGGCCTCGCAGATGAGCTGCATGTCGCCGTACTCGATTCCGTTGTGGACCATCTTCACGAAGTGGCCGGCGCCGTCGGCACCGACCCAGTCGCAGCAGGGCATCCCGTCCTCGACCTTCGCGGCGATGGCCTGGAAGATCGGCGCCACGTGCGGCCAGGCGGCCGAGGAGCCGCCGGGCATGATCGAGGGTCCGAGCAGAGCCCCTTCCTCGCCGCCCGAGACGCCGGTCCCGACGAAGAGGAACCCCTTCGCCTCGAGGTCCTTCGTCCGCCGGATCGAGTCGGGGAAATGCGAGTTACCGCCGTCGATGACGATATCGCCCGGCGAAAGATGAGGCAGAAGCTGCTCGATGAGGTCGTCGACCGGCTTTCCGGCCTTCACCATGAGCATCACGCGCCGCGGCCGCTTCAGCGAGGAGACGAGCTCGGCGATGGATCTCGTCCCGACGATCTTCTTCCCCTTCGCCCGCCCCGAGACGAAGGTGTCGACTTTCTCGACGCTCCGGTTGAAGACCGCGACGGTGAACCCGCGGCTCTCCATGTTCAGGACGAGGTTCTCGCCCATGACCGCCAGGCCGACGAGGCCGATGTCTGCCGTCTCCGCGATCCTCGAAGTTCCGTTCGTCACGACCATTCCTCCTGTGCGTCAGCCGGCGAGCGGCCGCACGCGTTGCGCCAGCTGGAGCGCGAGCCCCCAGGGGTCGCGCAGCATCGCGAACCGGTCCCCGGCGGCATTCTCCGTGATCTCTCCGATCGGTGTCGCCCCCGCGGCAATCAGCCGGTCGCGCGTCGCCGCGATCGCCGCCGTCGCGAAAGCGACGTGGAGGACCGCGGGGTCGACGCCTCGGTAGTCAGGAACGGGATGGACGTCCGACGCGTACGTCTCGAGGATCGACTCCCCGTCCGCATCGGCCAAAAAGCGCGCGAAGCCAGGGGTCTCCTCGCTCTTCTTCACGACCTTCATCCCGAGATGATCCTCGTACCAGCGTGCCATGGCGGGCGGGTCGGCGACGAGGAGGGCGACGTGCTCGAGCTTCACGGTTTGGCTTTCCTAGTTGCCCGGCGTGCGGCGCGCGGCCAGCGATGGCGGGACACCGGGGGCACGGGGGCTCTGCTGATCCTGTTCCCGGAGGACCGCCGAGCGGCTTGGCCGCGAGGTGAAGGCGAAGCCAACCCGGACGCCGGGGGAGCCGGGGGTGGGGCCCCGGCGAGCGAACCCCTCCGCGCGGGGCTTCTCTCTGGCCCGCCAGTGGAACGTGTTGAGCCTCTTCTCGACGTCGAAGGAGCGCAGCATCGTCATCACCTCGGCGCCGGCCATCAGCGTCGCGCCGTAGCCCTGCATCGCGCCCAGCTCCGTCGGGCGGTTGTAGTAGTAGACGGCGTCGTACGCCGCCGTCGTCCCGACGCAGATCCCCTCGATCTGCCCGTCGGGGCGCACCCGCCGCGCGACCGCCTGCCAGCCGGTCTGGGCGACCGGCGCCCAGGCCGTCGAAAGCCAGCCGCGGTTCACGCCGCGGGCGATGGCGAACGTGAACATCGCCGAGGCGGAGGTCTCGAGGTAGCTGTCCTCCCGGTCGAGGAGCTGGTGCCAGAGCCCCGTCCCACCCTGCACCGCGCCGATCCCCTGGACCGCGCGCCGGTACTGGTCGAGGACCTCCGGCCGATCGGGGTGGTCCTGGGGCATCACGGAGAGGAGCTCGGCCATCGACATGAGCATCCAGCCGGCGCCGCGCCCCCAATAGAACGTCGGGTCGGTCGGCAGCGCGTTCTCGTACCAGGAGTGGTCGTAGAGCCCGGCGTCGGCGTGAAAGAGGCGCGCCGACATGCCGAGGACCTGCCGCGCGGCATCGTCGAAGAAGGCCTTCTCGCCCGTGAACGCCCCCATCTGCGCGAGGAACGGGATGCTCATGTAGGCGTCGTCGATCCAGAGCGAGACGGGCTGCGGCCGCGGACGGCAGAGCGTCCCGTCGGGGAGGCGCGGCTGCTTCTTCGCGATGTGCGCGACGACGAGGTCGATTCCTTCCCGGTAGCGCGGGTCCTTCTTCCGCGCGTAGGCCCGCACCAGCGCCGCGCCGATCGCGCCACAGTCGTCCAGCTCGTGCATGTCGAGGAGGCGGCGGTAGCCGTCCTTCTGCGGCCCGAACTCCTTCGCCTGCGCCCGGAAGTACGGGAGGTGGTCGAAGATGAAGTCGAAGTTCTTCAGGGTGTAGGCCGCGAAGCGCTCGTCCCCCGTCACTTCCGTCACTTGGATCATCCCGGCGAGGACGACCCCCATCGAGTAGGTCCAGTCGTTGTACTCGCCGTGCCGGTTGTCGATTCCGACGCTCTTCCGCGGCTTGCCGAGGTCGGTGACCCTCTCTCCGGTCGCGGTGTCGAGGATCGCGTACGGTGTTGCCCTCTCGAAGTGACCGCGGACCCGGTCGAGGACCGCCTTGATCTCTTCCTCTTTCGGAAGCGTGTAGTCCACCCCCGGTGCGAGGGAGGGCTGCTGGAACGTCGCCTCGCTCCGGCCGGTCGTCACGACCGGGTCGGCGCCCACGGGGGCCTGGGCGGCGAGAGGTCCGACGAACGCGAGACCGAGGAGGAAGGAAACGACAGGGAGAGAGCTTCGACGCATCTACGTGCTCCTGATTCGATAAATGGTCAATCCACATTCCTTCCGGGAGATACGGTCGCCTGCGGACCCGATGACCCGGGCGGCGTCGCCGGGCCCGGCTCGGGGACGCTCAGATACGCTCGAATGCACACGGATTCTTGCGTCGTCCGGGGTCGCCCCGCGCGTTCGATCATGCGGGACGATCCTAGCCCACGATTCTCGTTGGCACAATGGTATTACCACTGCTAAACTCCCGACATGCGTCGCCGCGCTGCGTGGGCGTCTTTCCCGTCCAGGGATCGCTCTCCCCGGTGGCCGCTCGTCTTCGTCGCGGCGAGCTTCGTTCTCGGGGCGGCCCTCGCGCTCCTCGCCCAGTCGCCACGAGAGTCTCTGCCCGGCCCCCCGGCGCCTTCGAGACCGTCTCCCGC
>JACRCS010000246.1 GCA_016218905.1 Deltaproteobacteria bacterium | reverse complement strand
TCCCGAGCGCGAGCAGGGCGGCGAAGGAGACGGCGGTGAGGGGGAAGCGGCCGCTCTTCACCGAAGCCAAGCGAGCGAGCGCAGGTGCGAGCGGGCCTCGCCGACGGTGGTGAGCGAGCCGGTGACGCAGACGAGGTCCGCTTCGCCCGCCTCGGCGAGCGCCCGGTCCAGCGCCTCGCCCACGGTGGCGACGACCGCGCCCGGTGCCCGGCCGAGCCCGGTCGCGAGCCCCTCCAGCTCCGATGGGTCGAGGGCGCGCCGGGAGGACGAGCGGGTGAAGAAGACCCTGTCGCCCAGAGGCAGGAGGTCCGCGAGGATGGAGCGGGCGTCCTTGTCGCCGAGGACGCCGAGGACGAGGAAGAGGCGCTCGTGGGGCAGGTCCTCGGCGAGCGCACGAGCCAGCACGCGCGAGGCGTGGGGGTTGTGGGCGCCGTCGAGCACCACGGCGGGCCCAGGGGAGCCGGGACGCGCCCGCAGGACCTCGAGCCTCCCCGGCCAGGAGGCGCTCGCGATACCAGCCCGGACCGCGTCTTCGGGGATCATCCAGCCCGCGTCTTCGAGGACCTCGACGGCGGCCAGGGCGACGGCGACGTTCGGTCGCTGATAACCGCCCGGCAGTCCGGGCCGGAGCCCGTCGAAGCGCCGCCGGCGCCCCCGGTACGCGAGGGCTCCCGGGCTCTCCGGCTCGACGAAGAACTCCCTCCCCAGGGCCAACACCGGGGCGCCCCGGCGCCTCGCCTCCGCTTCGAGCGCCTCCAGGGCCTCGCCTTCCGCCGCCGTCACGAGGGGAATGCCCGGCTTTGCGATCCCCGCCTTCTCCCGGGCGATGTCGGCCACCGCGGGCCCGAGGTGCTCGGCGTGTTCCAGCCCGACGTTGGTGACGACGCAGGCCGAGGGGGAGAGGACGTTCGTGGAGTCGAGCCGCCCGCCCAGTCCGACCTCGATCACCGCCGCGTCGACCCCCTCGCGGGCGAAGTAGAGGAAGGCCATGGCGGTGATCACTTCGAACTGCGTCATCGCCTGGAGGGCCGCGTGGGCCCGGCCGGCCGCCAAGACCTCCTCCAGGAGCGCCGGGACGAGCTCCTCCGGCAGGCACTCGCCGTCGATCCGCAGCCTCTCCCCGAAGTGCTCGAGCGGTGGCGACGTGTAGAGCCCCACCTTGCGGCCGCTCCGGGAGAGGACGCTCGCGAGGAAGGCGCACGTGGAGCCCTTCCCGTTGGTACCCCCGACGTGGACCGTGGGATAGCGGAGCTGCGGCTCGCCCAGAAAGGCCAGGCAGAGCCGGATCCGCTCCAGGCCCAGGTTCATCCCGAACTTCTCGAGGCCGTCGATGGCTTGAAGGGCTTCCTGAGGCGTCATGACTCACCCGAAGAGAGGGGCCGGCCGGCGTCCCTACCTACCAGAGATGGGAGGGGGTGTCCAGAGAGGAGGGGAGGGCGGTGTCGGACCGGTCGGACCTGTCGAACCCGTCGGACCCGTCCGCTCCACCGGGGCAGCCGAGAACGATCCTTATCTTTTTGTTTGACCAGCCTGAACGCCAGGGGTATAAAGGCCGACTTCCCTCGGTTCGGCCCTCCCGGCCCCGCCGGTGACCGGTCTCCGAGGGAGGTTCATTTTTGCCGCAGAGGAAAAGGGAAATGACCAACGACGTCTCTCGCATCCGCAACCTCGGGATCTCCGCCCACATCGATTCGGGAAAGACGACGCTCACCGAGCGTATTCTCTTCTATACGAACCGGATCCACGCCATCCACGAGGTGAAGGGGAAGGACGGCGCCGGGGCCACCATGGACTTCATGGAGCTCGAGAAGGAGCGGGGGATTACGATCGCCTCCGCCGCCACCCACTGCGAGTGGGCCGACCACTTCGTCAACATCATCGACACGCCCGGGCACGTCGACTTCACCATCGAGGTGGAGCGGAGCCTTCGCGTTCTCGACGGGGCCATCCTCGTCCTCTGCGCGGTGGGCGGCGTCCAGTCCCAGTCCATCACCGTCGACCGGCAGATGAACCGGTACAAGGTGCCCCGCATCGCCTTCGTCAACAAGTGCGACCGCGCGGGCGCGAACCCCTACCGGGTGACGCAGCAACTCCGGGAAAAACTCAACCAGAACGCGGTCTTGGTCGAGATCCCGATCGGGCTCGAGGCCGACATGGAGGGGGTCGTCGACCTCGTCACCATGAAGGCGGTCTACTTCGACGGCGACAACGGCGAGCAGATCCGGTACGCGGAGATCCCCGCCGGCCTTCTCGCCGACGCGCAGGCGAAGCGCGAGGAACTCCTGGACGCCGCGAGCATGTTCTCCGACGAGTTGATGGAAGCCGTGCTCGAGGAGCGTGTGACCGAGGAGATGATCCACGAGGCCATCCGGAAGGGGACCCTCTCTCGAGAGCTCACCCCCGTGTTCATCGGGTCGGCCTACAAGAACAAGGGCGTACAGCTGCTCCTCGACGGCGTGATCCGGTATCTCCCCTGCCCCTCCGACGTGGAGAACGTCGCCCTCGACATCGAGCGCGACGAGGCCGAGATACCGCTCTCCGTCGACCCGACGAAGCCGCCGGTCGCCCTCGCCTTCAAGCTGGAGGACGGCCGGTACGGCCAGCTCACCTACGTCCGCGTCTACCAGGGCAAGCTCGACAAGGGCGAGACCCTCGTCAACGCCCGGACGGGCAAGAAATTCAAGGTCGGCCGGCTCTGCCGGATGCACGCGGACCAGATGGAGGAGATCACCGAGTCCAACGCGGGCGACATCGTCGCCATGTTCGGCATCGACTGCGCCTCCGGAGACACCTTCTGCGGCGAGGGCCTGCGCTACACGATGAGCTCCATGCACGTGCCGGAGCCCGTCATCAGCCTCTCCATCACGCCGAAGGACAACCAGGCCCAGATCAACAGGAGCAAGGCCTTGAACCGGTTCACGAAAGAGGACCCGACCTTCCGGTCCTTCATCGATCCGGAGAGCAACGAGACCATCATCCAGGGTATGGGCGAGCTCCACCTCGACGTCTACGTCGAGCGGATGAAGCGGGAGTACGGGGCCGAGGTCGTCACCGGACAGCCCCAGGTCGCCTACCGGGAGACCATCTCCCAGAAGGCGGACTTCAACTACACCCACAAGAAGCAGACCGGCGGGTCGGGCCAGTACGGCCGGGTGGCGGGCTTCATGGAGCCCCTGGAAGAGGGCGAGTACGAGTTCGTCGACGACATCACCGGCGGCTCGATCCCCCGGGAATTCATCCCCTCCTGCGACAAGGGCTTCCGCTCCTGCCTGAAGAAGGGCTCCTTGATCGGCGCGCCGATCACCGGGGTCCGGATGACGATCAACGACGGCGCGTCCCACTCCGTCGACTCCTCCGACATGGCTTTCCAGCAGGCGGGTGTCGGAGCCTTCCGGGAAGCCTACGGAAAGGCGAAGCCGATCATCCTGGAGCCGATCATGAAGGTGGTCGTGGAGACCCCCTCGGAGTTCCAGGGGCAAGTGCTGGTGACCCTCAACCAACGTCGCGGGATCATCGTCGGCACGAGCGAAGACGGCCACTACTCGGTGGTCGAGGCCGAGGTGCCCCTGGCCGAGATGTTCGGCTACTCCACGGCGCTTCGGTCCAGCACCCAGGGCAAGGCCGAGTTCACCATGGAGTTCGCCAAGTACCGGCCCGTGCCCCAGGGCATTTCGGAAGAGCTCAAGAAGAAACATCAAGAAGAGCTCAAGAAGTCGGCGGCCGCCTGATCCGGGAGCGCGACCCTTTGGGCGCTCTCGTACGGCTCTCCGACAGGAGCTATCGCATGCTGAAGAACGAAATGGTCGCCAAGAATCCCCTCCGCGGCCTGGACCAGAGCCGCGAAGGGGGCCTCGCCCCGGGGCAGATGGGGCTCATCGCGGCCCGCGCCGGGACGGGCAAGACCGCCTTCCTCATCCAGGTGGCCCTCGACAGCATCTTCCGGGGCAGCCCCGTCCTCCACGTGAGCATCGGTGAGACCGTCAGCCACGTGAAGGCCTGGTACGAGGAGATCTACCGCGACCTGGCCCAGGGCTATGACCTGGAGAAGGCTCGGGAGGTGTGGGAAGAGACCGAGCGAGGCCGGCTGATCCTGACCTTCCGGGTGCAGGCCTTCAGCGTCGACAAGCTGGAGGAGCGGCTAAACGATCTTACCGAGCAGGGGATCTTCCAGCCCCGGGTCGTGCTCGTCGACGGGCTCGATCTCTCGACCGACCTGCAGTCGACCGTTGAGGCGCTGGGCCACTTCGCGCGGTCCAGAGGGCTCAAGGTCTGGGTGGCGTGCAGGACGCACCGGGAGATGGGCGACCTGGCCGCCCTGGTGGCGCCGTATGAGGATCTCTTCCAGGTTGCCGTCGGCCTCGAGCCCCGGGGCGAGAGCACCGAGCTCCTCGTCCTCAAGAACCCCGCGGGTCCGGGAGGAAGGACCCCCATCGCCCTCGACACCCGCACCCTCCTGCTCGTTTCGAAATGACCGAAGGCCGGGTAGAACCCGGCCTTCGTGGTTTTCGGTTCTCGGTATTCGGTTCTCGGTTCCGAATACGAAGGGCTACGCCTATTCTAGTCCGGCAAGCGCCTTGCCATGGCGCCTCACGACCGGCAGCAAGCCGTAACCGACGACCGACAACCGACGACCGATAACCGACAACCGTCCACACCCATGGACATCATCCTCGGCCGCACCTACCGCATCGTCATCCGCTTTCCCTGGGGAGCCCGGTTCGAAGCCCGGACGGACTGCCTCGTCCGCGACCCGGGCGGGGGCCTCCGGTGGTCCGTGGACGAGGAGCACTGGCCGGGCGCGACCGGGATCGACCTCCTCCTCCAAGAGACCGATCACTGGATCCTGGGCTGGGTGGAAGGGTACGGGAACGTGCCGGCGGTGGTCTCCGACGGCGGCGACGCCCCGGAGCCGTGAGGAGCGGTTTTCGGTTCTCGGTTGTCGGTTGTACTGACAACCGACAACCGACAACCGATAACAGCCTGGCCCTCAGGCCAGGCTCCGCAGCAGCTTTCCCGATCCCACCAGCACGCACACGCACACGACCGATGTGATCGCGACGAGGTTCGCGGCCAGGGCCTCGTTGCCGGCTTCGACGGCGGAGTAGATGGCGAGCGAAAGGGTCTGGGTCTTGCCCGGCAGGTTTCCCGCGACCATGAGGGTGGCGCCGAATTCGCCCATCGCTCGGGCGAAGGCGAGCATGGTTCCCGCGAGGATCCCCCGCCAGGCGAGCGGGAGTGAGACGCGGGCGAAGACGGCGGGCTCCGAGAGGCCGAGGGTGCGGGCCGCGTGCTCGAGCTGCGAGTCGACGCCCTCGAACGCCGCTCGCGCGCTCTTGAAGACGAGAGGTACGGAGACGACCGCCGAGGCGACCGCCGCGCCCTGCCAACTGAACATGAGGGAGAACCCGAAGGAGTGCTCGAGCCAGGCGCCGAGCCACCCTTTCCGCCCGAGGAGCACGAGCAGGTAGTAACCGAGCACGGTGGGAGGCAGGACCATCGGGAGCGTGACGACCGCGTCCAACAGGTCCCTGCCCCAGAACCGGGTCTTGGCCAACCCGTAGGCAGCCGCGACCCCGACGACGAGGGCGGTGGCCGTGGCGACGCCCGCGACCTTGAGCGTGAGGGTGAGGGGGGCGAGGTCCACGGCGGCTACGCCGGCTGCAATCCGGCCAGGGCCAGCGGCAGCCGCTCCTGCGCCTCCCGGCGGCTTCGCATGACCCGGCTGACCCGGCCGCTGTCGTAGACGACGAGCGTCTCGGCCAGGATGTCGACGTCCTCGGGGTCATGGGTGATGACGATCACCGGCACCCGGAAGTGGGCCTGGATCTTCAGGAACTCGCTCCGCATTCGCGCCCGGAGGAGGGGGTCGAGGGCGGAGAAGGGTTCGTCCAGGAGCAGGAGCTTGGGGTTGCGGATGAGGGCGCGGGCGAGGGCAACCCTCTGGCGCTGTCCGCCGGAGAGGTCCCGGTGGAAGCTGCCGGCCAGGGGCCGCAGCTCGAAGATGTCGAGCACCTCGTCGACGCGGCGCTGTTCGAGCGCGGTGAGCCGGCGCGGCCAGAACCCCCTCAATCCGAAGCTCACGTTCTGCGCCACGGTGAGCTGGGGGAAGAGGGCGTAGTCCTGGAAGACGTAGCCGATCTCGCGCCTCCGGGCGGGGACGTTGATCCGGGCGGCGGCGTCGAAGAACACCTCGCCGCCGACGGCGATCCGCCCCGCGTCGGGCGTGACGAGGCCCGCGACGGCCTGGAGCGTCAGGCTCTTGCCCGAGCCCGAAGGGCCGAAGAGGACCACGAAGTCCTCCTCGGACGTGAAGGACGCCCGCAGGCTGAAGCTGCGCCCGCCGCGCGAGGTGAGCCGCTTTTCGATGTCCACCGAGAGGCGCATGCCGAATCTTCTCCGTCGATGCGGTTACGGAGCCTGGAAACCGAACCGGGCCAGAATGCGCTGGGCCTCGGCCTCTGAGACGAAAGCGACGAACTGCCTGGCCAGCGGCTGTCGGGCGGATCCCCGGACGACCGCCACGGGGTAGACGATCGGCTCGTGGCCGGGGATTACGCCGACGACCCGGACCTTCTCCCTCCGCGCGGCGGCATCCGTCGAGAAGACGAAGGCAGCGTCCACCTCGCCGCGGGAGACGTACTCGAGCACCTGACGCACCGAGTTGCCCGGGATGTACTTGGGTGCCAGGGCGTCCCAGAGCCGGGCCGCCCGGAGGCTCTGCCGGGTGTACTGGCCCGCGGGCCCGACGGGGGATCGCCGACCGCGATGCGTCTCACCTCCGGCCTTGCGAGGTCGGCGACGGAGCCCACCGCGAGCTTCGAGTCCGACGGCACGACGAGGACCAGGCGATTCCGGGCGAAGTTTCGCCGGCTCTCGCGCTCCACGAGCCCCCGCCCCTCGGCCCTGTCCATCGACTCCCGGCCTGCCGGGGCGAAGACGTCCACCGGCGCCCCCTTGTCGAGCTGCTGGAGGAGCGTGCCGGACGCCGCGAAGTTGAAGGTCACCTTGCTTCCGGGGTTCGCCCTCTCGAAGGCCTGACCCACGGCTCGGAAGGCGTTCGTGAGGCTCGCCGCGGCCGAGACGACGAGCTCCCCCTCCGCCGCCCAAGCGGCCGGGCCCAGGCCGAGGAGGGCCGCCACTGTCAGTCCCAGCATCCGTCGCGTCATACAACGGCTCGATGCAACAACGGCGCCGCGCCGGAGAGAGCGCCCCCACCGGGGCCGGGCTACCGGAATCTTTCGTTTTTGTCACCCTCACCCTACCGTCTTGTCGGACGGGGCTGAGGAGAGGCGTGAAGGCCGATCTCCCCGGAACCCCCTCTTGGTGGGCGGAGCCCACCCTACTCCTGGTGACTGAGGACTACAGACGGAGGTGGACGATCTCGGCGCTCGGAGGGCGGTCCGTTTCCACGACGAGCTTCGCCACGCTGACGGGCAGACGAAAACGGCGGGGGCCGGCGCTGCCGGGGTTCAGGTAGAGGACGCCCCCGAAGTTTTCACTGCGGGGGGCGTGGGAGTGCCCGTGGATGACGACCGAGAGGCCCGCGGCAGCCGGATCGAGGTCGAGCTGGCCGAGGTCGTGGAGGAGGTAGAGGAGGTGGCCCTCCGCCTCCACCGTCTCGGTCCGGGGGAGGCCGAGAGCCCACGCGGAGCCGTCGGTGTTCCCCCGCACCGCCGTCACGGGCGCCACGGTCTCCAAAATGGCCAGGACGTCGGGACCGCCGATGTCGCCGGCGTGGAGGAGGCGGTCCACGCCGGCGAGCGCCGCCAGCGCCTCCGGGCGCACCAGCCCGTGGGTGTCCGAGATGACCCCGAAGGTCATCGGGCTCGGGCGCGGAGCTCCCGCACCCGCTCCGTGACCGGCGGGTGGGAGTAGTACACCTCCGCGTAGAGGGGGTGGGGGTGGAGGTTGGCGAGGGTCTCGCGGGAGAGCTTGAGCAGGGCCGAGGCCAGCGCCTCGGGCGAACCCGTGAGCTCGGCGGCGTAGCGGTCCGCCTCGCGCTCGTCGCGACGCGAGAGGGCGGCGAAGAGCGGGCCCACGGGAAAGCTCGCGATCGTGCCGAGGAAGCCGAGGATCACCCACTGGAGATAGGGAGAGGCCGAGTCGAGCCCGATCACGCCGGGGAGCCCGCCCCACCGCAGCAGCCGGAAGGCGAGCCAGAGCGCGATGAGCGCCGTGCCGGCCGTCAGGCCGAGGCGCTTCAGGACGTGGCGCTTCTTCCAGTGCCCCATCTCGTGGGCGAGCACCGCCAGGATCTCCGCGTGGGTCATCTGCGCGAGGAGCGTGTCGAAGAGGACGATCCGCTTCACCTTCCCGATGCCGCTGAAGTACGCGTTGGAGTGCTTGCTCCGGCGGGAGGCGTCCACCTGGAAGATCCGGCTCACCTTGAGGCCGGCCTTCTCGGCGATGCCCCGGATCTCCTCCTCCAGGCCCTCCTCGCGGACCGGCTCGAACTTGAAGAAGAGGGGCTCGATGACGTAGGGCGAGAGGAAAAGGAGCAGCACGCTGAAGCCGACGAAGAAGGCCCAGACCCAGAGCCACCACCGCTCCGGGCTCCAGGCGATGAGCCCCAGCGCGGCCGCGGCGAGGATGGCGAGGAGCACCGAAGAGACCGCGAGCGACTTCACGAAGTCGGCGAGCCACAGCTTCCCGGTCGTGGTGTTGAAACCGTAGCGATTCTCGATGCGGAAGGTCGAGTAGAGGTCGAAGGGGATCCCGAGGAAGGTCTTCGCCCAGACGAGCCCGAGGAAGAAGAGGATGCCCGAGAGGAAGAAGGACGACGAGCGGGCGGCGATCCATCCGTCGTAGCCGGCGGCCACGCCGCCGAAGAGGAAGACGAGCAGCACGACGTCGTCGAAGAGCGACTCGAACATGCCGGCGCGGGTCCGGTCGACGGTGTAGTCGGAGGTCTTCGCGAGCAGGGAGGGATCGGCCTGGCCCTCGAACTCCGGCGGGACCTCGTGCCCGTGCTCCCTCAGGTACCGCAGATTCAGGAGGCGGAGGACGTAGCCGAAGGCGGCGACGACGAGGAAGGCAAGCAGAGCGGCGTACTTCATGGGCCGGGATCGTAACCGATCCCAGCGGCGGCCGCCACCGGCCTCTCCCGAGTGACCCGAGTGCCCGTCCGCAGAATCTGTCCCCCGCGCCGGTCGCGCCTGAATTCCGGCTTCCTTTGCCGTCCGTCCCGTTTTGCCTTACAGCGACTGGGCACTTCTCCCTCCCGCAAAAGGGGCATCCCCCCCATCGCCGCACCGATCGGGGCTTCTAGGCTCGGGATCGAGCCGGACCCGGGGCTGGAACGGCTCCGCCTCGCTTCCGACCCTCAGCCGGACTTGTATTCTCTTTCCCATCTCAGGGCGTGGACCCGGCACGATGCCCGCCAAAGGAGGCCCCATGAGAACGCTGGTGTGTTTGACGACGATCTCGGTTCTCGCGCTGGCGAGCGTCGCCCAGGCGAGCGTGTGCCCCACCTCGAACGTGATTCAGGATCCGGCGAACTTCCAGTGGACCGCTCAGAACGGCTACTGGAGCGGGACCCTGGAGATCGGCGAGGCGACCCTGAACATCGGCGCCGGCACCTTGACCACCCGGGCCTATCGTCAGGCCGGTGGAACCTACAGCATTCCCGGACCGACGATCCGGATGGCGCCGGGACAGACCTACGTCCTGACCTTCAAGAACACGCTACCCTACGCACCGCCCAGCACGGTGGAGAACGACTTCAAGGACCCGAACATCACCAACCTTCACACCCACGGCCTGCACGTCTCGCCCATGTCACCCGCCGACGATGTCATGCGGCTCATCAACGGCGGCTACTGCGGCGACTACGCTTATCAGGTGCCGGCCGACCACATGGGAGGCACCCTCTGGTACCACCCCCACCACCACGGCTCCGTCTTCCTGCAGGTATCGGGCGGCGCCTACGGGCTTCTCCTGGTGGACGATTCGAGCGACGGCATCCCCTCGGGAGTGGCGGGCATGGCGGAACGACAGCTCGTAGTCGGGTTCTTGGACCCGAGCGTCGCGGGCACCGGGGGCGACACCCTGATCTCCGGGACACTCGCTTCCACCTGGGCAGTGAACGGGAAGGTCCAGGGGAACCTGTGTGCGCCAGCTAACGAGTGGCAGTACTGGCGCCTGCTCCTGGCGGACAGCGACGCCATGGTGAAGACCCTGTCGGTCGGGACCGGTTGCGAGGTGGCCCTCCTGGCCCGGGACGGGGTCTGGCGGACCGTCGCGCCCAAGCCGCTGGCGACGAACTCCCTCGACCTGACCGGCGCCTCCCGGGCGGATCTGGCGGTCCGGTGCAGCGCCGACTCGAACATCGCCGTGAATGGAACAGTCGTCGCGAAGGTCTTCGCGGACTCGACGCTGCCCGCGAACTCTTCGGTGGGCCCCTACTCCAACGGCGCCACCGGGACCACCTGGTCCGCAAAGCGGCCGGCCTACCTTCGGGATCTCCGGGGCGTGACGGACGTCGAGTCTCGTACCGTGAATATGGGTGCCCGCACGATCAACGGCTCGAAGTTCGACATGAACGTCCCCACCTTCACCATCCCGGTGGGTCACGTGCAGGACTGGCTCATGAAGGGCGCCGGCGCCCACCCCTTCCACCTCCACGCCTATCACTTCCAGATGAAGGGCCCGTGCGGCGCGTTCGAGGATGGGGAGTACTACGACACGTTGGGCAATCATCCCTGCTACATGCGGTTCGACCTGAACCCGGCGACCTCCAGCGTCTACGACGGCCCGACGGTCATGCACTGCCACATCCTGGACCACGAGGACCAGGGAGCCGTAGGCTGGATCGACGTGATCGGCGGCATGGGTCCCCCCTCCTTCCCCGCCGCCGGGTTCCAGGAGCTCTACCAGTGCGCGGGCACCCCGCCCCCACCGCCGACGGACTGCTCCATGTACCTCGACAAGACCTCGTGCACCGCGAACACAGCGTGCACCTGGAACCGCAAGACCAGCACCTGCGTGAACCGCTGACGGGGGCAAAAGCAGCGGAGGGGGAGGGCTCGGTCCCTCCCCTCCGCGTTCCTACGAGGGCCGGCCGCGGCGGAAGGCGCCCACCTGAAGGACCGGCCCGGCGAGGTCACTTCATCCGCTCCAGGAGCTTCAAGACGAGCTCCAAATCGTAGTCTCCGAGGCCGGCCAATTTTCCGAGCGCCTCTTCCATCCCCTTCCGTCCGGCTCGAAGTGCGTGGAGGGCCTTGACGAGGTCGGGTGTCCTGCGAAGCTCCTCGACGATCACCTTGAGTGCCGGGTCGAGACTGCCGTAGGCCTGCTCCACCTCCGCCGCGGCGGCGGCCCTCAGGGGCGGGCCTTCTCCCAGCGCCAGGTAGTCGAGCGACGCGCCGGTGCGGCGGGCGACCTCGAACATGTCGGGCCACGGGACGCTCTCGCGCGCCCTCCAGTTCCCTACGGTCTGGCGGCTCTTCTTGAGGTAGGTCCCGAGCTCCTCGTCCGTCTGCGTGCCCGTCGCCTCCTTCATCCGCCGGATGACCCCCGCGACGTCCACTCCCGCACCCATCCACTCCTCCGGAACAACGGGCTCCGCCGAGCGAAAGCTTGACCGGCAACCAAGAGAGGCATAGCATCGAGCAACAGATTGTTGCCTAGGCCCGCCCCGATGCGTGCCGCCACAGAATGTGGCGCGGGCAAGATAGCACACACGTGCCATGGCTCAAGGGGGTGTTTTGCCATGAGCAAGAGGCATCTGAAGGAAAAGAAGCTCGTCCTCCGGGGGCTGGGCATCCGTCAGGAGGATCTCGCGGATGTGGCGGGGGTGAGTCGCTTCACGGTCACGAAGTACCTCAACGACCTGGCACACTGGGAACCGGGAGACTCGATCCGCCGGATCGAGCGCGCCATCGAGCTCCTGCGGGGTCTCGAAGCCGCAGAACTGCTGGACCCGAAGCGGCGCCAGAAGCTCCTGGTCAGCGTGGCGCGCCAGGTAGAGCAGAGCGCGACCTGCCCGTCCGGCAAAGCCGCCCCGGAAGGGGGGAAGGCCTCCGCCCGCGCGTCCGGCGGCGGACGGCCCTCAGGACCCGACCCGAAGCGACGCTCGCGTCCCAAGTACACCGTGCTTGTGGCGGACGACGAGGAGACCGTCCGGCGAGTCGTCCAATACGTTCTGACGAACGCCGGGTATGAGGTCCTGGCCGCGGCGGACGGCGTGGAGGGCCTGGAGCTCGTGACCCGGCACGAGGGTCCCGTCCACCTCATCCTCTCCGACGTCGTCATGCCGCGCCTGAGAGGCCCCGAGATGGTGGAGCGGCTCCGCAGAGCCCGTCCGGGGGTACCGGTCCTCTACCTCTCCGGAAGCTTCGACGAGGACGGGATACCGGACCCCCAGGACGCCGAGACCGCGTGGCTGCCGAAGCCGTTCACTCCGCAGGAACTGCTCGAGAAGGTGGATCTCATGATCGGGAACAGCTCGTGAGTCCTGACGAACTCGAGAACTGGAGAGAGACCTTGGCTGTCCGACTCCGCCGAGAGCTCATGAATGAGATTCGTGGGGGGAGTCGTCCGGAGGTCTCGGTGGATCACTCGCTGCCGGGCGATCAACGATCGTCATAGTGTCCCCCGATCGCGAAGATGTAGATGTGCTCGTCGTCAAACTTGTAGATGAGCCGGTCTCCGAGCGAGAGCCGGCGCGACCAAAGGCCGGTCAGCCCGTGCTTCAGGCGTTCGGGTTTTCCGGTGCCGTCGGCAGGGTCTCCCCGCTGCATCTCCTTCAAGATGCGGCACAGGACCTTGTGGAGGGCCTTGTCCCGGACCCTTAGCTCTTCGTACCTGTCCCACGTGTCACCCTCAAACGTGATCGAGCGCATCCTGCTCCTCTGCGGTCAGGACGTGCCCTCCAGCCTGATCGTGGGTCCGAAGCGATCGGGCGATCTGCACCATGAGCGATCGGTTCTGCAGGACGTACACAGTCTCCTGCTCCCGCTGCCAGTCCTCGGCCCCGATCACCACGAAGTCGCCTTTGTTCCGGGTGACGCGCAGGGGCTCGTGATCGTCGATCACTTGCTGCACGCAACGCCGCAGATTTGCTCGGAACTGATTTGCCGTCGTCTGGCGCATGGGAATCCTCCTGATGAGTGCGCACCTCACAATGTACCGCAAAGCCGTACATGCTTCAACGCAGGGCCGAGCCCGACACGTTCCGGAGCGTCAGCCGCTGGCCCTTCCGGTTGACCCACCGGAACCCTTTCCCCTACAGTAGCACTCCATGCTCCGGGCTCTCTCCCTCGCCGCCGTGCTCGCCCTCCTCCTCCCCTCCTGCGCCTCGGCCCCAGACCGAGACCGAGGGACGGACGAATTCCGGGTGGGCATCGAGGATTCGCCCTCGACGCTCGATCCCCGCTACGCCTCCGACGCCCACGGCTCGCGCATCCTGCCGCTCCTCTTTCACGGGCTGCTGGCCCAGCGGCCCTCGGGGGAGTACGAGCCGGATCTCGCCGAGCGGTGGGAGCGCCCGGACCCCACGACCCACGTCTTCCGGCTCAGACCCGGCGTTCGGTTCCACGACGGCTCGCTCCTCTCGGCCCGTGACGTGGTGGCGACGTACCGCTACGTCGTCGACCCGGCCCACGGCTGTCCCGCGGGAAGCTCGCTCTCGATGATCTCCTCCGTGGAGGCGCCCGACGAGCGGACCGTCGTCTTTCGGCTGAAGGAGCCGTTCGCTTCCTTCCCGGCCCAGCTCACGGTCGGGGTCCTCCCGGCGGCCCTGGCGTCGAAGCCGGACCTCGGAGACGCCGTCGTCGGCACGGGCCCCTACCGGCTCTCGTCCTTCAAGGTCGGCGAAGAGGTGATCCTCTCGGCCTTTGCGGAGCACTTCGGCGGCCCTCCCCGGCTGCCGAGGCTCCGGTTTCGGGTCGTCTCCAACGGCACGACGCGGCTCCTGGAGGCGGAGACCGGGGGGCTCCACCTCCTCCAGAACGCGGTGCCGCCGTACGCGGTCAAGTTCTTGCGCCGCCGGCCCGACGTCCGCGTGATCGCCGCTCCCGGCTCCTCGTATCAGTACCTGGCGTTCAACCTCGAGGATCCGATCCTACGGGACGTGCGGGTGCGGCGGGCCGTCGCCCACGCCATCGACCGGGGACGGCTCATCGCCTTCGCGCTGGAAGGGCTTGGAAGGCCCGCCACGGGGCTCTTCCCTCCCGAGCATTGGGCCCACTACCCCGGGACGCCTGCCTACGATTACGATCCCGGCCGGGCCGCCGCGCTCCTCGACGAGGCGGGGTACCCCGACCCCGACGGGCCCGGCCCGCGGCCGCGGTTCCGCCTCTCCTACAAGACCAGCATGGACAAGACGGCGAACGAGGTGGCGCGGGTGATCGCGGAGGACCTCGGCCGGGTGGGCATCGCGGTGGAGATCCGAAGCTTCGAGTGGGGGACCTTCTTCTCGGACGTGAAGGCGGGCAACTTCCAGCTCATCAGCCTGCGGTGGATCGGGATGAGCGATCCCGACGCCGTGCACTTCATCTTCCATTCGAGCTCCGTGCCGCCGGCCGGCGGG
Source organism: Deltaproteobacteria bacterium (assembly GCA_016218905.1). The sequence goes on along the minus strand of JACRCS010000246.1, from coordinate 10,365 downwards.
AACCGGGGCCGCTACCGCTCGGCCGAGGCCGACCGCCTCATCGAGCGGAGCCGCCGGGAGCTCGACCCCGCACTCCGCAGGGAGCTTCTCTACGCGATCCAGGAGCTCGTGGCGCGGGACTGCGTCTATGCGAGCCTCTGGTGGCTCGACAACGTCGTCGTGCTCCGAAAGGGCTTCGAGGGCTTCCGGGCGCTCCCGGGCGGCGAGTACACGAGCCTCGCCGAGGTGCGGCGGGAAGGCGGCGGATGATCCGGCGCCGCCTCCTGACGCTCGTGCCGACGCTCCTCGGTGTGGTGACGCTCGTCTTCGCCTTCCTCCACCTCGTCCCCGGCGACCCCGTGGACGTGATGCTCGGGGAGACGGCGCGGGCCGCGGACAAGGCGGCACTCCGGGCCGAGCTCGGCCTGGACCGTCCCCTCCTCGCCCAGTACGGCGCCTATCTCGCGGGGCTCAGCCGCGGCGACCTGGGCCGGAGCCTCGCCTTCCGGAAGCCGGTCTCGACCGTGGTCGGTGCCCGCGTCCCGGCGACCCTGGCTCTGGCGGGCTGCGGGCTCGCGGTGGCGCTTGCCGTCTCGATCCCGGTGGGGGTGCTCGCCGCCGCGCGCAAGGACACCCTCTGGGACCGGGGAAGTCTCGTCGGGAGCCTCGTCGCGGCGTCCATGCCGCGCTTCTGGCTCGGGCCGCTGCTGATCCTCCTCTTCTCGGTGCACTGCCGGTGGCTGCCCGTGTCGGGACGGGAGGGCTGGCGGAGCCTCGTGCTCCCCTCGCTGACCCTGGGGACCGGGCTCGCAGCGGTGCTCGCCCGGATGCTCCGCTCGAGCCTGGTGGAGGTCCTCCGGGCCGAGTACCTCCAGGCCGCGCGCGCGAGGGGCGTCAGCGAGGCGAAGATCCTCTGGGTCCACGCGCTCCGGAACGGCTCGCTTCCGGTCCTGACGCTCCTCGGCCTCCAGATCGGCGGCCTCCTCTCCGGAGCCGTCATTACCGAGACGGTCTTCGCGTGGCCGGGGATCGGGAGCCTCCTCGTCCAGGCCATCCAGGCCCGGGACTACCCCCTCGTGCAGGGCTGCGTGCTGGTGATCAGCGCGGGGTACCTCGCGGCGAACCTCCTCACCGACGTGCTCTACCGGTGGGCCGATCCGCGCGTCCGGCTGGAAGGGTAGGGGCTCCCGTGGCCTTCGCGCTTCCGAAGCTTCCGGGCGGCCGGGTCTTTCTCCTCCTGGGGATCGGCTTCCTGCTGCTCCTCTGCGCCGGAGCGCTCTTGGCTCCGCTCCTCGCGCCGCACCCCCCCGAGATCCTCGACCTGCGCGGTGCGCTGGAGGGGCCGACCCTCTCCCATCCGCTGGGCCAGGACCGCCTGGGCCGCGACGTCCTCGCCGGCGTGCTCTACGGCGGCCGCACGAGCCTCGCCGTCGGGTTTTCGGTGGTGCTGGCGAGCCTTGCCGTCGGAGTGGTCGTGGGTCTCCTCTCGGGCTACGCCGGCGGGTGGGTGGACGAGGCGATCATGCGGGTCGTGGACGTGCTGCTCGCCTTCCCGGGCATTCTGCTCGCGGTGGCGCTCGCGGGCGTTCTCGGCCCGAGCGTACGGAACGTGATTCTGGCGCTCAGCGTACTCGGTTGGGTGAGCTTCGCCCGCCTCGTCCGGGGAGAAGTCCTCTCGCTCAAGGGGAGGGACTTCGTCCTCGCCGCGCGGGTCCTCGGCGCGAACCACGTGCGGATCGCGTGCCGGCACGTGCTCCCCAACCTGGCCGCGCCGCTCACGGTGCAGGCGACCTTCTCGATGGCTTCCGCGATCCTCGCGGAGTCGAGCCTCTCCTTCCTCGGGCTCGGACCCCAGGAAGTGCCCACCTGGGGGAGTATGCTCAGCCAGGGGGTCGACTACCTCCTCTTCGCGCCGCACCTGGCCCTCTTCCCCGGGATGGCGATCACCGGCAGCGTCCTCGGGATCAACCTCCTGGGCGACCTCCTGCGCGACCGGCTCGACCCCGCGGGGAGGGGGCGGACGTGATCGTGCCCGGCCTTCCGTTCCTGCCCAGCCCGAACTTCTCCTCGCGTGACGGTGCGGTCGTCGACGCCGTGGTGCTCCACCACATCAGCCTGCCCCCGGGGGAGTTCGGCGGGCCGTACGTCGTCGCCTTCTTCCAGAACCGGCTGGACCCGGAGGCGCACCCCTACTTCCGGCAGATCGCCGACCTGCGCGTCTCTGCCCACTTCTTTTTGGAGCGCTCCGGAGCCGCACTCCAACTCGTCGACACGGAGCACAAGGCGTGGCACGCGGGGGAGAGCCGGCTCGGAGGGGTTCCCGACGTCAACCGCTTCTCCGTCGGCATCGAGCTCGAGGGCGACGAGGAGACCGCCTACACCGACGCCCAGTACGGGACGCTCCGGTCGCTCTTGCGGGCGCTTCGGACCGCACACCCGGGGATCACTCCCGAACGGATCGTCGGCCACGAGCACGTATCGCCCGGCCGGAAGCGCGACCCGGGGCCGTTCTTCGATTGGGCACGCGTCCGAAGGGATCTCCTGGCGTGACCCGCGCTCGGGACCGCTCTCCGGTCTGGCTCCTCCTGCTCCTCGTCTTCCGCGCCGCCGCCTGCGCCGCCGAGAGCGGAGAGCTCGACCGCCTGATGGAAGAGGCCATCGAGAGCGGGACGGTCGCGGGGGGCGTCGTCGCCGTCGGCACGCGCACGGGGGTCTTCCTGCAGAAGGCCTATGGAAACCTCTCCTCGGAGCCGGGTGCCGAGCCCCTCCGGGAGGACGCCGTCTTCGACGTCGCCTCCCTCACCAAGGTGCTCGCGACCGCTCCGGTCATCGTGCTCTTGGCGGAAGAGGGGAGGATCGGCCTCTCGGACCCGGTCGTACGCTGGCTGCCGGAGCTCCGGGGGGGTGGGAAGGAGAAGATCCGCGTGATCGACCTCCTGACCCACGGCTCGGGGCTCTCGGATCGGGAGGTGCCGTCCAGTATCGAAGGCCTGTTGGGGGCGCTCGCGGGCCGCCGCGTGAGGGGCCCGACCGGCACCCGCTTCCGGTATGCGGACGTGAACTTCGTTCTGCTGGGGGAGATCGCCCGGCGGGCGGGCGGCGCGCGCCTCGACGAGCTCGCGAGACGAGCGGTCTACGAACCTCTCGGGATGGAGGAGACGACGTTCCTCCCCACCCCGGCGGCGACCTCGCGGTGCGCGCCGACCTTGGGTGACCGGGGCCGGTGGAGCGCCGGCACCGTACAGGACCCCACGGCGCGGCGTCTCGGAGGTGTCGCCGGCCACGCCGGGCTCTTCACGACGGCCGGCGACCTCGCGCTCTTCTGCCGGATGATGCTCTCGGGCGGAACGCTCGAAGGCCGGCGCGTCCTCTCTGAGCAGAGCGTCGGCCGGATGACGAGTCCCACCTCCCTCGACGGCGGCGCCGTAACCCGAGGCCTCGGCTGGGACATCTCCTCGCCCTACTCGGCCCCCAGGAGCGGCTTCGGAGGCCGCTCCTACGGTCACACCGCCTACTCGGGGGCGTCCGTGTGGCTCGATCCCGCCGCCGACCGCTTCGTCGTGCTCCTCACCGCCCGCGTCAACTACCGGGAACCGAGGCGCCTGAACGCGCTGCGGGCCGCAATCTCGGAGGTTGCCGCGCGCCTCGCCCCGGGCGAGAGGCCGGCGCTAGGGGACGCGGAGCGTTAGCAGGGTAACGTCTAACCTTGCTTGAAGGGTAACGTCTAACCTTGAAATGGCGCGAGGCCGCTGAAAGGCGGCCTCGCGACATGAGGAGAGGAGAAAGGGTTGGACAACCGCTTCGAGGCTCGGGCGACCCGTGCCCTGGGGTGCCTCCCCGCGATCGGATCGGATTGTACCGCCCTTCGATGAAGCACGGGTGAGAGGAACGTGAGAACTTGATGAAGCCTCCCACGAGACACGAGAATAGGTCTCTGCTCATGGGCCGCCCGCCCCCCACTTCCGGTGGCACGGGCCTGCGCCGCGATGCCGCCCCCGGGTCGGCCTCCGGCCGAGATCGTGGTCTGGAGACCACTCCCACAGGGCTGAGGAGCCGGATGGCAGACAAAAAAAAGCCCCGGCTCCAGGAGGAGTGAGTCGGGGCTAACAGGGGGAACAACACTTTGTAAGATAATAGACGTTCTAAACGGCGTCAATCTCTTTTTTCGAATCATTTCGCATAGATGAGAAGAAGATTAGAAAAGGACGTCCGGCAGGCACGGGCTAAAGAGCAGGTTCTTCCGAAAGTCTCAGCGGCTCGGACGGAAAGACCGTCTCTCGCAGAGGCGCAGAGGACACAGAGAAAGACAAGAGCCCCGATCTGGTTCTTCTCTGCGGTCTCTATGGGGGGTCTCTGTGTGCCCTCGGAACAGTCTAGGGCGCTTCGGTCAGGTACCGGTGGATGGCCTCGGCGGCCCGGCGCCCGGCGCCCATGGCGAGGATGACGGTGGCCGCGCCGGTCACGACGTCGCCGCCGGCGTAGACGCCCTTCATGGTAGTGCCGCCGGTCTCCTCGTCCACGACGATGGTGCCCCGGCGGGTGGTCTGGATCTGGGGCGTCGTGGCGGGAATGAGCGGATTGGGAGAGTTGCCGATCGCTACGACGACCGCGTCGACGAGCAACCGGAACTCGGAACCGGGGATCGGCTTTGGGCTCCGGCGGCCGGAAGCGTCCGGTTCGCCGAGCTCCATGGCGACGCACTCGAGGGCGGTCGCCCAGCCCTGGTCGTCTCCGTGGATCGCCACCGGGTTCGTGAGGAGCCGCAGCTCGACTCCCTCCTCCTCCGCGTGGTGGACCTCCTCCGCCCGGGCCGGCATCTCCGCCCTGCCCCTGCGGTAGACGATCGTCGACGACTCGGCGCCGAGCCGGAGCGCCGTGCGCGCGGCGTCCATGGCCACGTTGCCCCCTCCGAGGACCGCGACGCGGCGACCCCGGAGGACCGGCGTGTCGTACTCCGGGAAGAGGTACGCCTTCATCAGGTTCGACCGGGTCAGGTACTCGTTGGCCGAGTACACCCCGTTCAGGTTTTCGCCCGGGAGGCCCATGAAGTTCGGGAGCCCCGCGCCGGCGCCCACGAACACGGCGTCGAAGCCGTCTTCCTCCATCAGCTCCTCGACCGTGCGGAGCTTCCCGATGACGGCGTTCAGGACGATCTGCACGCCCATGCCCTTCAGGTAGTCGACCTCGGCCTGGACGATGGCCTTCGGAAGCCGGAACTCCGGGATCCCGTAGACGAGCACCCCGCCCGGCTTGTGGAGGGCCTCAAAGATCGTGACGTCGTGGCCCTTCCGGACGAGGTCTCCCGCTACCGTCAGCCCGGCGGGCCCCGACCCCACGACGGCTACCTTCTTGCCCGTCTTCGCGGAAATCTCCGGGTACGTGAGCTCACCCTCGGTCCGCTCCCAGTCCGCGACGAAACGCTCCAGCCGGCCCACGGCCACCGGCTCGTCCTTCTTCCCGACGACGCAGAAGCTCTCGCACTGCGCCTCCTGGGGGCAGACCCTGCCGCAGACGGCCGGCAGCCGGTTCTCCTGCTTGAGCACCCGCGCCGCCTTGGCGAAGTCGCCCTTGCAGACCTCCTGGATGAAGTCGGGGATGAGCACCTGGACCGGGCAGCCCTTCCGGCACTGGGGGGTCTTGCACTGGAGGCACCGCTCCGCCTCCCGCCGCGCCGCCTCGGGGCTGTACCCGAGGGGCACCTCGTCGAAGTTCCGGGCCCGCGTCCGGGGCTCCTGCTCGGGCATGGGTTGACGGGGGATTCTCTCTTTCTTGGCCATCGCGTGAGTTCTCGGTTTTCGGTTATCGGTTATCGGTTATCGGTCTTCGGTTATCGGTTCTCAGAGAGCCGGGGCCCGGGTCTTGTAGTGACAACTGACAACCGAAAACCGACAACCGAAAACCGAGTGAGCGGCGCGTAGCGCCGCTCACTCGTAACACGCCGGTCCACCGTGGTGCTCGGCGTGCATCTGCATCGATCTCTTCTCGTCGGGCAGGTAGCTCCGCAGGCGCTTCGTGAGCTCGTCGAAGTCGACCTCGTGGCCGTCGAACTCGGGCCCGTCGACGCAGGCGAACTTCGTCTGGCCGCCCACGGTCACGCGGCACGCGCCGCACATCCCCGTGGCGTCGACCATGATGGGGTTGAGACTCACGACGGTCGGGACGGGATAGGCGGCGGTCAGCTTGCAGACGGCCCTCATCATCGGGACCGGGCCGATCGCCACGACGAGGGACACGTTTTCCTTCCCTTCCCGCTCGATCACGTCCTTCAGCACGTCGGTGACGAAGCCGTGGCGGCCATAGGAGCCGTCGTCGGTGGCGATCAGGAGCTCGTGGCTCGCTCGCCGCATCTCCTCCTCGAGGATGAGGAGCTCCCGGGCCCGGGCCCCGATCACGGAGATGACGCGGTTGCCCGCATCTCGGAGTGCGCAGGCGATCGGGTGAACCGGCGCCACCCCGATGCCGCCCCCGACACACACTACGACGCCCGGGAAGCGCTCGATGTGGGTGGGTTTCCCCAAAGGGCCCGCCAGATCCAAGAGGGCGTCCCCGGCCTGGAGCTCGCCGAGGACCGTCGTCGTCTTCCCGACCGCCTGGAAGACCAGGGTAATCGTGCCGGCCTGGGCGTCCTTGTCCGCGACGGTCAGGGGGATCCGCTCTCCCTGCTCGTCGACCCGGAGCATGATGAAGTTGCCGGCCCGGTGCTTCCGGGCGATCTCCGGGGCCCGGATGACCAGGCGGTGAACCGTGGCGGACAGCTTCTCGCTTTCGACGATCTCGAACAACGCTTTATCTCCCGGTGCCAGTCACGATGGTTTCCATCGTGAGCGCGAAACGACAGGTGTCAACGTCAGCGCAGCCATAGGCCGGACGAATCGAGGCGGCCGTAGGCGTCGAGCGCCGTCAGCACCTTCTTCACGTAGCGGCGCGTCTCGCTGAAGGGGATCGACTCTATGAAGACTTCCGGGTCGGCGCTCCCCGCAGCCTCCTTCCACTTCGCGACGGCCGTCGCACCGGCATTGTACGCCGCGACGGCGAGAATGGCGTCTCCGGAGAAGCGGTCGAGGAGCTCCCGCAGGTGGCGGGCTCCGAGCTCGAGCGCGATGCGCGGCTCGTAGAGGTCTTCCACCGTGAACGCTTCGAGACCGGCGGCGCGGGCGACGGCCTGGCCGGTGGAGGGGATGAACTGCATCAGGCCCCGTGCCTCCGCGACCGAGTACGTCCGCGGGTTGAAGTGACTCTCCGTGTGGGCCACCGCGAGCAGGAGGTGCGGGTGGATGCCCGCCTTCCTCGACGCCTCCCAGGCGCTCCGGGGATACGCCAGTGGATAGGCCAGGCCCTCGCGGCTCAGGGGCGCCGGAGCGCCCGGAGCCCCGGGCCAGTCGAGCCAGGAGGTGCGGGCCGCCTGGATCGCCCCGTGGAAGTCCTCTGCCCAGTACGAGAGGCCCGCCTTCCGTGGGTCTCCCCCGGAGACTTCCTTCAGCACCGAGCGGGCCGCTTCCGGCAGGCCCAGCCGAAGGTACGCCCTCGCGCGAGCCACACCGTCGTCCGCACCCTCCCCCGCGGGCCCCTCGACCTCGGGCTGGAGGAGCGGAAGGGCCCTCGCCTCGGCCGTGCGCGGGTCCGCCAGCAGGGCTCCGCTCCGGCCTTCGAGGAGCGCCCTCGCGAGCCGGCCGTAGTAGCCCAGGGGGGCTTCCTGGAGGAGCCCGCCGAGAATTGTCCGCCCCCGCTCACTCTCGCCCACGGCGAGCCGGGAACGAGCCTCCCAGTACAGGCTCTCCGTCCGGAGCCAGCCCCTCTCGGCGCCCTCGGCTGCGCCCCGGAAGCACTCCGCGGCCTCGGCGCACCTGCCCTCCCGGTAGGCGGCGAAACCGGCGAACCAGCGGGCCTGCCGCGCCTCCGGGGACCTCCCGTACTTGCGAAGGAGCATCTCCCTGGCCGCCGAGGCCTCCGCCGTCAGGCCGCGACCCTCGAACACCCGGTACGCCTGCTCCAGATACCGGGCGGCGCTCGCACCCTGGGGCCGCTCCTGGACGAGCGCAACGAGCTCGCGGGCGCCCTCGTCGCCCCGATTGGCTCCGAAGAGGGCCCGTGACCGGAAGAAGCGCGCCTCTTCCTCCTGCTCCGGGAACGTCCGCGCGAGTTGGAGCGGATCCAGCGCCTCCTCGTAACGACGCAGGTACCAGAGGGCCTTCCCGAGCGCCAGCGCGACCCGCCCGGCGAGGGGGCTCTCGGCGGACAACCGCGCCCGAAGGAGCTGCAGCGTCTTGGCCGCCTCTTCCCGGCTGCCTCCGTTGAGGAGCGCGAGGCCTCGCGCGAGCGCTTCCTCGTCCGTCAGGGCGGCGAGGGGGCCCTTCGCCTCCGGCCCCTCCAGGTAGGCCGCGGCCGTTCTGCTCTCGGGCGAGGCGGCGAGCTCGGTCCAGAGGACCTTGGCCGCCCGCAGAGCCTCCTCGCGCTTGCCGGTGCGGTCGAGGAAGCCGAGGAGCTCGGCCTGGGCCCGCGCCCGGCTCGCCCGGTCGCCGGTTGCGCCGAGGACCCGCCGGAGCGCCGCCTCCTCTTCCTCGGGTCTTCCCTGCCTGCGGTAGAGCGTCGCCAGGGCGCGCAGCGCCTCTCCGGTGAAAGGGCTCGGCGGCACGGCCCCGAGCACGGCCTGCCAGTGGGGCTCGGCCTCCGCGTCGGGGAGCAGCCTGGCGAGAGCCCAGTGGAGCGCGTCCGGAGCGGGGAAGTCCTGCTCCAGGAGCTCCCGGTAGCGCGCCGCCGCCTCGGACGGCTTCTCTCCCTCCAGGAGCCGGGCCTGCCGGAAGCTCTCCTCGCCCGGCGAGCGGGCGGGGAAGGCGCCGGGGAACTCGGAGGAGGCGCTGAGGGACGGGGCCAGGAAGACGGCGGCGAGAACCAGGAGTGGAAGCATGAGGGAAAGGCTAGCAGAGCGCGCGTCAGGGAGGCAAGGAGCCCGGGGAATGGACGAGGTGAACGATATGGACTTCGTCGACGGGTCCACTCAGTCCACGAAGTCCACTCAGTCCATCCTCTCGCGCCCCCCGCCCGGCTTCCGGCGGCGCCTCCCCTCGTCTTCGGCGACGCGGCCGCGGGGGTCGCCGAGATACGACTCATAGAAGCCGCGTTTGAACTCGGTGAAGCGATCGGCGAGGATCGCCTCGCGCGCCCGGGTAACCAGGTCCATGTAGAAGTGGACGTTGTGGATCGAGCCGAGGGTCTTTCCGAGGGGCTCGTCTACGGTGAAGAGGTGGTGCAGATACGCGCGCGAGAAGGTGCGGCAGGTGGCGCAGGTGCAGGCGGTGTCGATGGGGTAGCGGTCCTTCCGGTACTCCTTTCGCTCGATGCGGAGCTTCCCCGTGCTCGTGAAGAAGGTCCCGCCGCGGCCGAGCTTCGTCGGAAGGATGCAGTCGAAGAGGTCCATCCCCCGTTCGATGGCCTCCAGGATGTCCTCGGGCCTCCCCACTCCCATGAGGTAGCGGGGCTTGCCGGCGGGCAGGCAGGGCTCGGAGCATTCGACGGCGTACTTCATGAGCTCGTGGCCCTCCCCCACGCTGACCCCTCCGACCGCGTAGCCGGGGAGGTCGAGATCCACCAGCGCCCGGGCGCAACGCTCCCGGAGGTCCGGGTAGACGGAGCCCTGGACGATCCCGAAGAGGGCCTGCTCGTTGGGCCGCCGGTGGGCCGCGACGCAGCGCTCCGCCCACCGGAGCGTCCGCTCCACGGCCTGGGCCGCGTACGCGTGGTCCGACGGGTAGGGGATGCACTCATCAAAGGCCATGATGATGTCCGCCCCGAGGTCGTTCTGGGCGGCCATCGACTCCTCCGGCCCGAGGAAGACCGGCGCACCCGCCTTCTCGAAGCGGAAGCGGACGCCCTGCTCCTCGATGACCCGTCCCGGGAGGCTGAAGACCTGGAACCCGCCGGAGTCGGTCAGGATGGGGCCCTTCCACCCCATGAAGCCGTGGAGCCCGCCGCACCGCTTCACGATGGCCGTCCCCGGCTGGAGGAAGAGGTGGTAGGTGTTCGCGAGCACGATGCGAGCGCCCGCCTCCGCGACGAGGTCGGGGTAGAGGGTCTTGAGCGCCGCCTGTGTGCCCACGGGCATGAAGAGCGGCGTCGGCGCCGCGCCGTGGGGGGTCCCGACCAAACCCGCGCGCGCGCGGGTTTGGGAGTCGGTATGCTGTAAGGTAAACGAAAGGGCCATGGGGTTAGGTTGCCTTGGGCGTTATGGGACCTATGGGAGTAATGGGAGTTAGGGGCCGTTACGAAATAAAGGGCGCAAAAGTTTTGTTTTCGCGGTATCCTGCGCTCCATGGACGAGGACGCGCTGAAGCGGCGATTTGACCTGCTCAGCCCGGCGCTGGACGAGCGGGCTCGCCGCCTGTTTGCTGC
>JACRCS010000242.1 GCA_016218905.1 Deltaproteobacteria bacterium | reverse complement strand
GCTCCGCCACGAGGCGCGCCTTCGACTGGATCTCCCCGTCACCTAGTTCGTTGACCCCAAAGAGTGCGTCGTCGCCTCGGTAGAGGCTGTTCGCGACCACGGTCTCGAGCTTCTTCTCGGGAAGCGCAGCCTTGACCAGCCGCGTTCCGCAAGCCAGAGGGCAACCGTCGATGACGATGAACTGTTTGGCCACTTCGACGAGCTCTCTCATGCCTCCTTGACTCAAGAGGAGCGCGCCTCCGTGACAGATCCGAACCGCCCGTTCCGGGGCGAGTTCGTGCGCGATCAGGTTTGCTGCTCTCCTCGCCACTTCGCCCTTAATGCAGGCGCCCTCGCAACTGACGACTGCGGCCTTCCGCTCGCCGGTGACGTGCTTCGCTGCGTAAGCGTCGCCGGCCGCACAGCTCCGGTCGAGCACTTGGACTTGAATGTAGGACATCTCTCTCTCCCTTTTTGAAGTTGGGGTTCTCGCCGACATCGTCTGCAGCGGTTCTCGACCTCCACCGAAGCGGAGTCTCTTCCGCACTTCGAACGCCTCCTTGCGCCGCTCTCAGCTCAGCTCGGGGTTTCGGAGCGCGCGCTTTCCTCAGGCGGCGACGTTTCGCCGGTCGGGGTTCCGTCAGTGCGCCGATGGCATGCGGTTTCACGAGGTCCGCACGACCCCATGCAGCAGCCGGCCAGGCTCCGGCCTCGCCTGGAGAGGCACACGAAGAGGCAGAAGAGGACCATGAGAACCGGGAAGAGCCACCAGATCGAAGGCCAAGCAGACACATACATGGGTTCACCTCCGCGTCCGTTTTGCAGGCAGTGGGTTTCGCTTGTCCCCTTGGGCTCGAGAGGGCCACTCGTCGACCGCAGGTCCGACTACCGCCTCCCACTCCGGGGAGGACCTCTGCGATATCCTGGGTTCACCCTTAGGACGGGGCGCGAAACGAAAAGGATACGGATCCGGGAAAAAGACTTCGGGAAGGTCGGGCTCTCTAAGGACGCTTCAGCTCCTACGCTGCCAGCCGCTCCTGCCTCTCCAACGCCAGGTCCCGGAGCTTCCGGAGGTCGATCTTGCCCGACCCCAGGAGTGGCAGGGCGTGGACCGGAATGTAGGCGTCGCGGGCCGGTTTCCAGAGGTTGGGCAGCGCGCTCTCGTCCACGGTCCTGCGAAGGTTTTCTGGGTCTCCCGCGTCGGACGTGTAGAGGACCACGAGTCTCTCGCCTCGTTTCTTGTCCGGCACGGAGGTGACGGCCACGGCCGTGGTGGCGTCGGGCAGAGCTGCCTTGAGAACCTCTTCCACCGCGCCGTGGGGGACCATTTCGCCTCCGATCTTGCTGAAGCGGGCGAGCCTCCCGGTGATCGTGACGAAGCCGTCCTCGTCGATGGTCGCCATATCTCCTGTCGAGTACCACCCGTCCCGGAGGACCTCCGCCGTCTTGGCCGACTTGCCCCAGTAGCCGAGCATCACGTTGGGACCCTTTGCGAGGAGAAGACCCTGCGTACCGGTCGGGAAAGGCTCGCCGGTGTCGGGGTCGACGACCTTCAGGGCGACTCCGGGGAGGGGGCGGCCGACGCTGCCGGGTTTCCAGCCGGGATCGGCGACGCGGTCGAGCTCGACGGCGGGGACGCTCACGGTGGCGACGGGGGCGAGCTCGGTGGCGCCGTAGCCTTCGAGCGGCCGCAGGTCGAACTTCTCGTGGAAGGCGTCGGCGAGCCGCGGGTCCAGGCGCTCGGCTCCCGTGAAGACGAGGCGCAGGCTCCGGAAGTCCTCCTTCTTGGCGCGGCGGAGGTACGCCAGGAGGAAGCTCGGCGTGGCGGGAAGGATCGTGGCGCCGCTCTCGCGGACGGCCTCGGCGACCTTCCCGGCCTCCAGCGGGTTTGCGTGGTAGACCGCCGAGAAGCCGGAGAGAAGCGGCAGCCAGAGCGTGCAGGAGAAGCCGAAGGAGTGGAAGAAGGGCAGGGCACCGCAGATCCGGTCCTCCGGCGTGAAGCGGTAGAGCGGCTGGAGCGCCTCGATGCTCGAGAGGAGGTTGTGGTGGCTCAGCATCACGCCCTTGGGCTCGCCGGTGCTGCCCGAAGAGAAGAGGAGGGCGGCGACGTCGTCGGGCCGGAAGGGAGAGCCTCCCGAGATCAGGCGGCGGGGCGCGGAGCGGGCGGCGAAGAGGGCCCGGAGCTTGGCTGCCCGGCTGAGCCCCGCCAGGACGTCCTCCAGGAAGAGGACGCGCTCGGGCAGGGGGAGCGTTGGGAATCTCTCGAGGAAGCGCCTCGACGTGATCACCGTCCGCAGGCCGGCCTGCTCGACTGCGGACCGGATCGCCTCGGCCGGAGCCGAGTAGCTCAGGTTCACCGGCACCTTCCGGCGAAGCGTGAGGGCCAGGTTGGCGAGGGCGCCCCCGACGGACGGCGGCAGGAGGATGCCCACCCGGTCCTCACCCGGGAGCTCCTTCTCGAGCCGCTTCCCCAGCGCGACCGACGCGGCAAGCGTCCTCCCGTAGGAGAGGGCCGCCCCGGTCGTGTCGGAGACCGCGGGACGCCCCCAGCTCCGCCGGGCCTGCCGGACGAAGACCGCGCCGAGGGGCTCGCGAACCCGCTTGCGGTCCTCGAAGTACTCGCAGGAGAGCTCGAGCACCGCGTCCCGCACGGCCCCCGCCTCGGAGCTCGGCGCCATGGGGCGGCCGAAGAGGACGGAGATGCTCCGGCGCCGCAGCCCCGGGAGCCGGGACAGGATCCGGCCCTCGGCGTAGGAGAAGACGCTCCCCCACACACCGCCGAGGTAGACGGGGACGATCGGAGCGGCGAGGCCGCGGACGATCCGCTCGAACCCCGCCCGAAAGGGCCCCATGAGCCCGGTCCGCGTGACGTGACCCTCCGCGAAGATGCAGACGAGGGAGCCCTCTTCCAGAGCGCGCCGCGCCTCCTGGAGGGCGGCCACGATACGCTTCGGCGGGTCGTCGGGGGAGATGGGGATCGCGCCGAGCCAGCGGAGGAAGGGCTTCGCCCACCGCATCTCGTAGAACTCCCGGCCCATGAGGAACCGAATGGGGCGGGGCTGGGCGGCGGTCAGGAGGAACGCGTCCGCCCAGGAGACGTGGTTCGCGACGAGGAGGGCGGGGCCCCTTCCGGGCAGGTTCTCCGCCCCGAGGGTCCGGATCAGGTAGACCGCGCGGACGGCCAGGCGAAGCAGGTGGTAGACGGCAGCGAAGATGACGTTCGGCAACATCTTCTTCCTCCTCAGAAGGGGAGACCGGGCTGGGGCCACGGGGGAAGCGCCGGCGGCAGGAGCGCCGGGGCGAGGAGCGACAGGCCGCGCGCGAGCAGGTCCGAAGCGAGGCCGAAGAGCTTCGGCGACCAGACTGCGAGCAGGCCGGCGCCGGCCAGCAGGGGGGCCCTCCGGAGCTTCGTCCAAACGGACTCGGACGGGCAATTCGCGCGGGGAGGGAGGCTCTTCGTCGAGCTGCACCGCATGGCGACTCCTTTCGTTCAGGTGGACGACCCAAAGAATTGCAGTGGCCGTGCCCGAAACGGCGAAGAAGGGGCCGATATGGGAAAATTAAGGATTCCGCGGCGTTGTGGTGCGGGGTCGGCCTGAGGATGCTATCTGTCCCGTGCACCTGAGGCTGGTCCTGTGCAAGAGATGTACATCTGGTCTTGACGGGCCCGAGGCCTGGGGCTACCTTCCGGCCATGCCGAAGGCCAGCCTGCCCGCGCCCCAACGCCGCTTCCTCGAGCTCGTCGCCGAAGCGGTCTACCTGAACCCGTTCGGGGCCGAGAGGCGGGAGCTCGACCTCCGGCTCGCCGAGTGCTCCGAGGACACGCCGCCCGGAGAGGTCCTGGATCGGGTCGTGGGGCGCGTCTCCGCGGCGGTCGGGGACCTGGAAGCCGCGGGGCTCGCGGACGTGCGGCGTTTCGAGGGGCGGGTCCAGCAGACGGTGCAGGCGGCGCTGCTGTTCGAGGCCTTCCACCGCTTCATCGACCCCATGGACGCGCACCTCTTGGAGCAGCTGGACGCGGGCGACACGCCGCGCCCGGTGCCCTTTGCGCGGGAGGCCCTCGGGTACCTCACGCGCCGCGGCTTCTCGCCTGCGGAGGCGTCCCGCTTCTTCGCGATCTTCTTCCAGCTCCGGCGGGCCTTCTACTTCATCGACCGGGCGCTCGTGGGCCGCGGGAGCAGCATGGAAGAGCTGCGGCGCCGCCTCTGGAACAACATCTTCGGGTGGAACGTAGGCTGGTACGAGCGCCACCTCTGGAACCGGCTGGAGGACTTCTCGACGCTGTTGCTGGGGGAGACCGGGACGGGCAAGGGCACCGCCGCGGCGGCCATCGGCCGCTCCGGCTTCATCCCGTTCGACGAGAAGAAGGGGGCGTTCAGCGAGAGCTTCACGCGCAGCTTCATCACCCTGAACCTCTCCGAACATCCCGAGACCCTCCTCGAGTCGGAGCTCTTCGGGCACCGGAAGGGCGCGTTCACCGGCGCCGTGGAGAACCATCCCGGGATCTTCGCCCGGTGCAGCCCCCACGGGGCGATCTTCCTCGACGAGATCGGAGACGTCTCGATCCCGGTCCAGGTGAAGCTCCTACAGGTCCTCCAGGAGCGGACGTTCTCGCCCGTCGGGGCGCACGAGCGACTGCGCTTTCAGGGCCGGGTGATCGCGGCCACGAACCGTCCGCTCGACGAGCTCCGGGCGCGCGAGCAGTTCCGGGACGACTTCTACTACCGCCTCTGCTCCGACACGATCACGGTGCCGCCGCTCCGCCGGCGGCTCCAGGAGGACCCTCGGGAGCTCGAGGAGCTCGTCGGCCACGTCGTCCGGCGTCTCGCCGGCGAAGCCGTGCCGGAGCTCGTCGGCTTCGTCCTGACGGTGCTCTCGAAGGAGCTCCCGGCCGATTACGCCTGGCCGGGAAACGTGAGGGAGCTCGAGCAGGCGGTGCGGCGCATTCTCTTGACGGGCCACTACGCCGGGGAGACGAGGGCGCGGAACCCATCCCGGAGCCGGGGCGCCGCCTTCGAAGCCGGAGCGTGGGACGCCGCCGAGCTCCTGGCCGAGTACTGCGCCCAGCTCTACGAGCGGTTGGGCAGCTACGAGGAGGTGGCGCGCCGCACGAAGCTCGACCGCCGCACCGTGCGCAAGCACGTCCAGCGGGCGAGAGGAGACGCGTAGCCGACGCTCGGCGCGGGGTGCCCGGCGAGACGGCGCGTCCCGGAGGAGGAGCTTCGATGGCCCGACTCGGCTTCATCGGCTTGGGGATCATGGGGAAGCCCATGGCCGGCCACCTCGCCCGGGCCGGCCACACGGTTCGCGTGTACAGCCGCACCCGGCGGTCTGCCGCCGAGCTCGTCACGCAGGGCTGCACGGCGTGCGGGAGCTGCCGGGAGGTCGCCGCCGGCTCGGAGGTCGTCTTCCTGATGGTGCCCGACACGCCGGACGTGGAGGACGTCCTCTTCGGGCCCGACGGCGTCGCCCAGGGAATCCGGAGGGGCTCGGTCGTGGTCGACATGAGCAGCATCTCGCCCACGGCAACCCGGGAGTTCGCCGAGAGACTCCGTGCCCAGGGTGTCGAGATGCTCGACGCGCCGGTCTCGGGCGGGCAGGTGGGCGCGGAGAACGCGACCCTCTCCATCATGGTGGGCGGCAAGGCGGAGGTCTTCGAGAAGATCCGGCCCTACTTCGAGCTGATGGGGAAGAACATCGTCCTTATCGGTGGCAACGGGGACGGGCAGGTGTGCAAGGTCGCCAACCAGATGGTGGTGGCGATGACCATCGAAGCGGTCGCGGAGGCCCTCGTCTTCGCCTCGACGGCGGGCGCCGACGTGGCGAAGGTGCGGGAGGCGCTCCTCGGCGGCTTCGCCGGGAGCAAGATCCTGGAGGTCCACGGAGAGCGCATGATCCAGAGGACCTTCCAGCCGGGTTTTCGGATCCGGCTCCACCAGAAGGACCTGAACCTCGCCCTCCAGGCTGCCCGGGAGCTCGGGGTCGCCCTGCCGAGCACCGCGCTCGCCCTCCAGCTCTTCAACGCCGTGGCCGCGGAGGGGGGCACCGACCTCGACCACTCTGCGATGGTGATGGCGCTGGAGAAGCTCGCCCATCACACGGTCGCCGGCGGGTAGGGCCTCGCCGCGCGGGAAGAGGCCGACCTATCGCTTCGCGCGCCCTCCGCGCTCTCCTTGCCTGGATGAGCCGGCGGAGGGCGCTCCGCTCCCCGTCGCCGGCTGCGGCGCGTAGGGATCGTGGAGCTTCACCGGCGAGGTCACTTTCCGCAGGCGGAGGTTCAGGAGCTCGACGAAGACCGAGAAGGCCATGGCGAAGTAGATGTAGCCCTTGGGGACGTGCTGGTGGAGCCCCTCGACGATCAGCGTGAAGCCGATGAGGAGGAGGAAGGCGAGGGCGAGCATCTTGATCGTGGGGTGCCGATCGACGAAGCGCGAGATGGCTCCCGCGAAGACCATCATCACGCCGGCCGCGATCACCACCGCCGCCGCCATGATCTCGATCCGGTCCACCATTCCCACCGCCGTGATCACCGAGTCCAGCGAAAAGACGATGTCCAGGAGCATCACCTGGAAGATCACCCTGAGGTTCATGGATCGATAACAATAAGAGATAGGGGCCGGTGAAAACCGGCCCTTTGTCAGCTTAGGGAGTCGACATGATATCGGGGGTAAACAGAAAAAAACAGGGGACGGTTGTTT
>JACRCS010000241.1 GCA_016218905.1 Deltaproteobacteria bacterium | reverse complement strand
CGCGACGGGAAAGACCTTCCTGCCGGGCGCCTCGCTTTGCGAGGCGAAGACGACGAGGTAGTAGTGACCGGGGCCCCGCAGGAGGGGGACCGTCAACTCGATCCGACCCGCCGCGGACTGCCGGAAATCGCCCTCCTCTCCCGAGGACCAGCGGGTCCCGGCGGGGGGATAGGGGCGATACGTCTGCCACGTCGGCGGCAGGCCGTAGGAGCGGCGCGCCGCGATCTCGGGGCGCGACATCGGCTTCGGGAGCTCCTCGTACGCGACCTCCACCGCGCCGACCTTCCAGGTGCGCGGAAGCTTCAGGACGACGAGCGCCTCCTTACCGGCCTTCACCGGCCCGGGCGGCAGCTCGACCCACTCGAGGACGCGCCGGCTGAACTCTTCGGTCACCCGCATCTCGCCCCCGACGATAGAGAAGCCGATACCGACGTGCGTCCAGATCGGGTCGAGAACCGTCTTGCGGTGGCCATCGTTCGGCGGCTTCTCGGACATGAACGCCGCATGTGTCTTCATCAGGAGCTCGACGGGAGCTTCGGTGAACTCGAAGCCCTGGCGGCTCTCGGACGCGAAGTTCTGGGCGTGGTAGTCGATTCCTCCCGCCAGCGCCCAGCGCAGGTAGGGCGGACGCCCCGCCTGGTCCCAGTGGCCCGACGTCCGTTTCCGGGCCGCGTCCTCGCAGAACTCGTCCCCCACCTTCGCCCCGAGGAGGTCGTAGGCCAGCGGCGGGGCGCCGGCCGCCGCACGTTCCTGGTTGATGATCCGGAGGATCTCGGACTTGGCCGCGGGAACCTTCTCCACATACGCCGTCGGGAGGCCCGCCATCACGACCCGCCGCGACCCGGCGTCCGGGGCCGCCAACGCGGCAAGGGCGGCGGAGGCCCCCATCGCGACGAGCGCCCGCAAACCGGTTTCCAGCCGAAGGACTCTCACCCGTAGAATCTTACGGGCCGCAAGGAGCCCGGTTGCAATGATCCGATCCGGAACGTCCGGCTGGAGAGTCGTCCTCGCCGAGGAATTCGCCTTCGCCAACGCCCGCCGCACCGCCCCGGAACGCTGAACCCCACCGCCCCCTGAACGGGGGAGGAAGGACACCGCATGTACGCCATTGAAGAGATCCACGCCCGGGAGATCCTGGATTCCCGCGGTAACCCCACGATCGAGGTCGAGTGCCTCCTCGAGTCCGGCGCTTCCGGCCGCGCCGGCGTTCCGTCGGGCGCCTCGACGGGGACACGAGAGGCCCTCGAGCTGCGCGACGGCGACCCGAAGCGCTACGGCGGCAAGGGAACCCTCAAGGCCGTCGACAACGTCAACAAGACGATCGCCCCCGAGCTGCTCGGCTTCGACGCCCGCGACCAGGCGGGACTCGACCAGCTGATGTGCGACCTGGACGGCACGGAGTTCAAGTCGAAGCTCGGCGCGAACGCGACGCTCGGCGTCTCGATGGCCGTCTGCCGCGCCGCCTCCGAAGGCTGCGACCTGCCGCTCTTCCGCTACCTCGGCGGGACGGGCGCGGTCTCGCTTCCCGTGCCGATGATGAACGTCATCAACGGCGGGGCCCACGCCGACAACCCGCTCGACCACCAGGAGTTCATGCTCGTCCCGGCGGGTTTCGACTCGTTCCGCGAGGCGCTCCGCGCCGGGGCCGAGACGTTCCACGCGCTGACGTCGATCCTGAAGAAGAAGGGGCTCGCGACGGGCGTCGGCGACGAGGGGGGCTTCGCCCCGGCCATCGGCACCGCGCGCGAGGCGCTCGACGTCATCGTCGAGGCCATCGGGAAGGCCGGATATGAGCCCGGCAAGCAGGTCTTCATCGCGCTCGACCCGGCCGCCTCCGAGTACTTCAAGGACGGCACCTACGTCCTCGACGGCGAGGGTCTGAAGCTCTCGCCCGAGGCCATGGTCGCGTTCTGGGAAGCGATCGTGAAGGACTACCCCATCGCCTCGATCGAGGACGGCTGCGCGGAAGGCGACAAGACCGGCTGGAAGCTGATGACCGAGAGGCTCGGTTCGAAGATCCACCTCATCGGCGACGACCTCTTCGTCACGAACCCGAAGATCCTCGCCGAGGGAATCCGCGACGGCATCGCCAACGGACTTCTCGTCAAGGTGAACCAGATCGGGACGATCACGGAGACGCTCGAGGCGGTGCGCATGGCGCAGGTCGCCGGCTACGTCACCGCCGTCTCGCACCGCTCCGGCGAGACCGAGGACACGACGATCGCCGACCTCGCCGTCGCGACGAACTCGATGTTCATCAAGACCGGCTCGGCCTCCCGCTCCGAGCGGCTCGCGAAGTACAACCGCCTCCTCAGGATCGAGGAAGAGCTCGCATCGGCCGGCCATTTCTTCGGCCTGGCTGTGAAGAAGTGAGACTTGCGAGAAGGAAACAGAGCCTGAGGAGCCGAACGAAGAGTTGAGGGTAGAGCGGATCTCCGGCCCGAAGAAGGGCCTCGTCTCGAGGACGGGGGGGTGGCCCGCATCGCCTCCCCGTCCCGCGCGGCGGACCGACGAGCCCGCTGTCGGGCCCGCCGCCCGGCCGGAGCGTCCGCACGTCCACCCGCTCTCGTATGTCGGCTTCTCGCTCGTCTTCTCGGTCTTTCTCTTCGTCTTCTTCGTCGCGGGCGACCGGGGCTTCCTCCAGGTTCGCAAGCAGCGCGCACAGGCGGGGGCCCTTCAGGCCGAGGTCACGGCGATCAACGAGAGGAACGAGGCGCTCGCCAGAGAGGTCGCCCGGCTGACGGAGGATCCCACCGCGGTCGAGAAGATCGCCCGCGAGGATCTCCAGCTCGTCGCCCCGGGGGACGTCGTTCTCGTCCTGCCGCCCGGGTTCGAGGAGAAGGTGACGCCGAAGCGCAGGCCGGCGTTCCCCGAAAGCGTCCCGGTCCGCTGACGCCGGTCCCGCGGTCGAGCCCCCCGGTTCTCCACCGGGCCGCATGACGACCGTCATACCCGCCTCACCAATCCCGGCGTAGCGTTCTCCCCACCGTTCGAGAACGGAGAGGAGAGACCGTCATGAGATCGTTCCGCGCCCTTGCCCTCGGGTTCGCCGCGGCCCTGCTGGTCGCGTCGACCGGGGCCACGGCTGCCGAGACGAAGCCGCCCAGCGACTGCGTCACCTGCCACACGAAGATGGGGATCACCGGAAGCGCCCTGCGCGACTTCTCGATGTCGAGGCACGCCGCGCAGGGGATGTCCTGCGCCGACTGCCACCTGAAGGGTGACCGCACGAAGAGGACGAGCACCTGCGAGCAGGCGGGCGTCGTCACCTCGGTTTCGGCGAGGGTCTGCGCGGAGTGCCACGGCGAGCAGGTCGCTCAGTTCGAGAAGGGGAAGCACTCGAAGGCCTGGGTCGCGATGTCGGCCATGCCGACGACGAAGGACCAGCCGAAGGCGATGATGGACGGCAT